>CALGOO010000094.1 GCA_937960715.1 uncultured Candidatus Competibacteraceae bacterium | reverse complement strand
CCACCGAGTTGAACTATCCGGCTGCCTTTCCTGGCGTCATCGCGGTCGGCGCCGTGGACATCAACAAGGCCCGGGCGCCGTATTCCAATTTTGGTTCCTGGGTCAGCGTGGTCGCACCCGGCGGTAACATGGCGCAGGATGTCAATGGGGACAGCTATCCCGATGGCGTGGTGAGCACGGCGGCCTCGGACAGTACCGGCGCGCGGGTCAACGGTTACGGGATCGCTGCTGGCACCTCGATGGCGACGCCGCACATGGCGGGGGTGGTGGCCTTGATGAAAGCGGTGGCGCCCAGCCTGACGCCGCAGAAGGTTGCCGAGCTGTTGACCAGTGGCGCGCTGACCGATGATCTGGGAGCGCCGGGCAAGGACGATCAGTTCGGCTATGGTCTGATCAACGCCAGCAAGGCGGTCGCCGCCGCCGCCGCGAGTGGCGGGTCGGGTTCAGGGTCGTTCCAGGCCATCGATCCCAGCCTGCAAAACTTCGGGGTCAACGTCGGTACGATGGTCCCCGTGCAATGAAGCGTCGAGGCGGGGTGTGGGCCATGGCGTTGACGGCGGTGGCGGGGTGCGCCCAACCGGTTGGCAACGCGGCGAGTGACGCAACCCTGCCGATCACGGCATTGGCCAGTCAGGGCCAGTGCGGCGGGCTGAGCCGTCCCGCCGCGCGCTGGATTGCCGATGCTGGTGCATGGCGCGAGGTGTACGCGCAAGTCAATAGCCAGTGGATGGATCCGCCGCCTCCACCGGCGGTGGATTTTCCCCGCGCCGGCGTGTTGCTGATCGCGATGGGTCAGCGCTCCACGGCGGGTTACGGGTTGGCGCTGGCCGATGACGTCGCTGCCCTGCGTGACGGCGTATTGACGGTACGGGTCGATTGGCGCGAGCCCCCGCCTGGACGCCGGCAGGCGCAAGTCATAACCAGCCCTTGCTTGTTGGCGACCGTGTCGGCGGTGGATTTTACGCGGATTCGAGTGGTGGATCGGGAGGGACGGATGCGGCTGGAAGGGAAACGCTAGCCTGCCGGGCTAGCGGGTCCTGTCGATAAAACGCCCGCAGTTGGATGTAAACGGCGGGATAAGTGTCGGCGATCACCGCTGGCGTTTCGAAGAACGCTTCGCTGGCGACGGCGAAAAACTCGGCGGGGCTGTCGGTGGCGTAGGGATCGAGCGCCGTTGGCCGGCCCCAGTCCACTTGGCGGCACAAGTGGTCGTAAGCGGTGGTGAAGGCGCGGCTCCAGTTTCGCGCCGTCATGCTTCGATGCAGTGGCGGCAGGCCGTTGACCGCGCCGGTCAGCATGTCCAGCTTGTGGGCCATTTCGTGGATCACTACGTTGAGTCCTGGCTCGTCCAGGGTGTCGATGATATCCGCCCACGACAGGATCACCGGGCCGCGTTCCCAGGCTTCCCCGATCAGTGGCCGATGAACGCTATGGACCAAGCCGTTCGGGTCAGTGTATTCGTGATGGGCGAGGAAGCCCTCGGGATACAGGATCACCGCGCTCCAGTCCCGGTAGTAGTCCAGCCCCAGGTTCAGGATCGGCAGACAGGCCTGCGCGGCGATCAACGGACCCATTTCCGGAGTCAATTCCAGCCCCCCCGCTGGATCCAGCGCCTTTTCCGCCAGAAACAGCGTCGCCAGATCGCGCAGCCGCTCCAGTTCCGCCGGGGTCAGACCCGCCAGAACCGGCAGATTGGCGACCGTCGCTTGCCACTCCAGCTCTGAAAGGCGGGCGCGTTCAAGTCGGCGGCGTCGGCGCCAGTATTGAAACAGGCCGAACATGGGGATGGCGATGCGGTGGCGATGTCAGTCCGGCGTCTTGCGATCCGGGCCGCGCGCCTCCCGTACCCGCGCCAGATAGCGATCCGACCAGCGCGCCAAGGCGTAGATCGGATAGCCGATGACCATCACCGCCAACAGGATGAAGAAGATGAGGGCGACCGCCTTGGGCAGTCGTCCCCACCATTCGGTGACGAAATACACCAGCCCCCACAGCAGCAGGCCGGTGATGCCGAGCGAAACCAGAAGAGCCAGAATATCGTCGCGGCGCATGGGAGCACGATCCCATTGGAAAGTAGTCGAGATGCGCTAGGGTAGCGAGGGCGGAGGGGTTTGCAAACCCGATTGCGTGGGGGTGGAGAAATTGAAATCGCTAGCGGCGTCCGACAAGCGTCGAATTGGAGTTTGTTTTGTGAACGAGTGGGTTTTAAGCTTCCACGCGCTTGCGTGGTTGAAAGCGCGTGGGACGCTACGGTACGTCGAGGACAATCCATGGCTTATAACATCCTGATTCTCCCCGGCGACGGTGTCGGTCCGGAAGTTGTCGCCGAGGCGGTGAAGGTGTTGGAATGCCTGCGCCAGGAACACGGCCTGGATGTGACGTTGGAATACGGCTTGCTAGGCGGTTGCGCGGTGGACGCGCTCGGCGCGCCGTATCCCGAGGAAACCCGCCGTCAGGCGCGGGTGGCCGACGCCATCCTGCTTGGCGCGGTCGGGGGACCAAAGTGGGACGAGCTGGAGCGATCGCTGCGCCCGGAACGCGGCCCGCTGGACCTGTGCGCCGACCTGGGGCTGTCCTTCGGTCCGCGTCCGGTGGTTCTCCATCCCCAGTGGGCCGCCGTCAGCGGCCTGTTGCCATCGGCCTGCCTGGATGCCAATGGCAAGGGTCTGTATCGGCCGGGTCATGGCGTCATGACCGACCTCGCGGGTCGGGGCGTGGCCAATCCACTGGCGGCCATCCTGGCGGTGGCGATGTTGTTACGTGATACCCTGAACGCGCCGGAGCAGGCCGAACGGATCGAACGCGCGGTCGGCCGAGTACTGGACAAGGGTTTGCGCACCATGGATATCATGGCGCCCGGCATGATCCCGGTGGGGACTCAGGCGATGGGTGATGCCGTGGCGGCGGCGTTGTAGGGCTTTGAATCGATCAATGCAACACGATTGCGGAACATGAGGACAGTTTCATGATGCGAGTAGGCTTGGTGGGTTGGCGCGGCATGGTGGGTTCCGTGCTGATGGAACGGATGCGGGCCGAAAACGATTTCGCCCTGATTGATCCGGTGTTCTTTACCACCTCCAACGTGGGTGGTCCAGGTCCGGCCATCGGTAAGGATGCGCCGACCCTGAAGGACGCCAAATCCATCGCCGAGCTGAAGGCGCTGGATATCATCGTCACCTGTCAGGGCGGGGATTACACCAGCGAAGTTTATCCGCGACTGCGCGCCGCCGGCTGGAAGGGCTACTGGATCGACGCCGCCTCGACGCTGCGGATGAAGGACGACGCGGTCATCATCCTGGACCCGGTCAATCGTACAGTGATCGAGAATGCGCTGGCCCGAGGTGTCAAGGACTACATCGGCGGCAATTGCACGGTCAGCCTGATGCTGATGGGTCTGGGTGGGCTGTTCGCCCATGGTCTGGTGGAATGGATGACCGCCATGACCTATCAGGCCGCGTCCGGCGCTGGCGCTCAGCACATGCGCGAACTGATTCAGCAGATGGGCGTGATCCATGGCGCGGTGGCCGACCGGCTGGATCGGCCGGCCTCGGCGATCCTCGAAATCGACCGCGTCGTGGCCGAGACCCTCCGCTCCAGCGATTTCCCGACCGCGAACTTCGGCGTGCCCCTGGCCGGCAGCTTGATTCCCTGGATCGACAAGCAAATGGACAACGGTCAGAGCCGCGAGGAGTGGAAGGGCCAGGCCGAGACCAACAAGATTCTGGGGCGTTCGGATCGCCCGATTCCCATCGATGGCCTTTGCGTGCGCGTGGGCGCGATGCGCTGTCACAGCCAGGCCCTGACCATCAAATTGACCCGCGCCGCGCCGCTGGATGAACTGATGGAGATCATCGGCACGGCCAACGACTGGGTCAAGGTGGTGCCGAACGAGCGCGAGCCTTCCATCCGTGAATTGACCCCGGTCACGGTTGCCGGAACCCTGAACGTGCCGGTGGGCCGGCTGCGCAAACTCAATCAGGGCCCCGATTATTTGGCGGCGTTCACTTGCGGCGATCAGCTCCTGTGGGGCGCGGCCGAGCCCTTGCGGCGGATGTTGCGCATCCTGCTGGAGCGCTGAGCTCGGCGGGGCGGGGCTTCCGGCCATCGGCCACGGAATTTCACGGAATTTCATCGCGCATCCAAATCGCGGAAATCCCGATTAAGGAGTATCTTTAACGGGAAGCTTCGAGCCGCCGCGCATTTTGCCCACGGTTCCAAGCGGAACGGCCGCCGGCCCAAATGCCGGCGGCGGTATCCAAGCTCATCCCGCCGGCATAACAATCTTACCGGCGGCGGAATGGAGACAGGTTCCATGCCGATCAGGATATTACTCCGACTTTTCTTGTTAGCCGGGCTGGCAGCGCCCTGGTGCGCTTTTGCCCTAGGTATTGGCCAACTGGAGGTGCGTTCGGCGCTCAATCAGGTGTTCGAAGCCGAACTGCCCCTCATCATCAACAATCCCACCGAGCTGACCGGTTTGACCGCGCGGATTCCTCGTCAGGAGGAATTCAATCGGGCGGGGATCGAACGGCTGGAGTTTTTATCGAAGCTGCGGTTTTCGGTGCAAACGCCGCTGAGTGGTCCGAAAACCGTCAAGATAACCTCGCTCGAACCGATTCGCGAGCCGAATTTCACCTTGCTGCTGGAGTTGGTCTGGCAGCGTGGCCGACTGATTCGCGAGTTCCCAATTCAACTCGATCCCGAGTTGTACACAAATCGCCGGCCACCACCCGCGCCGCCGCCGGTGGCGCTGTTGCCGCCGGTCGCGGCGCCGTCGCCGGTCGCGGCGCCGTCGCCCGCGGTTCCACAATTGCCGCCCGCGCCGCCGGTCAGCTTCGAGGGCGCTTCGTTCTATGGACCGGTCAGGTCCGGCGAGACCTTGGCGGCCATCGCCAACCGGGTTCGACCCTCGACCGCGATCAGCGTGCCGCAGATGATGTCGATCCTGATCGCGGGTAATCCGACGGCCTTCGTCGACGGCAATCCCAATACCCTGCGCTCCGGCGCCACGCTCAAGGTGCCGACGGCCCAGGCGCTGGGCGCGCCGCCACCGCCACCGGAGCCGGCCCCGGCTGGACCGGTGGTCGCCGCCGCGCCGACCGATTTGACGGTCGCGGGTCCGGCCGTGGTGTCCGCGCCGGGATCGGCGCCTCCATCCGAACCTGTCGCGCCCGTTGCGCCACTGCCTCGATCGATCACCACCACGCCGTTACCCCCGGCTCCGGTGGTGGAGGCGCCGCCGCCCATCGCGCCGTCGCCGGTTACCGAACCCGGTTCGACACCACCCTCGTTGCCTGCCGCTGAACCACTGCGGGAAATCGTTCCGCAATCCACCGTTCCCCAGCCGGAAGCGCCGCCCGCGCCGCCGGTCGCCGCGCCGCCGGTCACCGCGCCGCCGGTCGCCGCGCCGCCGGTCGCCGCGCCGCCGGTCGCCGCGCCGCAACCGCCCGCGCCGGCCCCCAAGCCCAAGCCGCCGGTCCCACCGCCGGTCGACGAATCCAGTTGGATGAGTAATCCGATCGTCTGGATCGCCATCGCCCTGATCGTACTGGCCATCGCCGCCCTGATCGTGCTTCCGTTGTTGCGACGTCCCGCTCGAACGAAGCCGTCGACGGAGGAGGAGTTGGCCGTGCTGGAGTCCACGGAGACCTTGCCGACCGTGGTCCGATCCCAGGAAGGCACAACGGCCCGAACCCGGCCGCGCGAACCGGTCTCGGTGCGGCCGCGGCCCGCCGCGAAATTGGCGGCGGTTCCCCCGGCGGCGCCCGGTCCGGAGAAGGCGGCGCCCAGTCCCGCGGGTCCGGTGACCCCCAGGCCGATTCGAGAGTTGCTCAAGGACGATTTTGGCCTTGGCGAAGGTGGAACAGCGCCAGCGGCTCGTCCGGGCATGGCGCCCGCGCGGGATATCAAGGCGCCGTTGCTGGAAGCCGAGCCGCCCACCGCGTCGGTAACCCGTCATCCCGCCAGCCCGCTGGCGGAACAGGAGAAGCAGCGAGAGGCGCCGGTACAGCCGCAAGCGGACTTGCCATCGGAGTTGCGCCTGGATGGTTTGGATTTCGATCTTGACGGCCTTGGGCTGGGCAAGACCGCTCGACCGCAACCGTCCGAATTGCCGCCGTTGGAGATGAAACCGGGGAGTTTGGGAACAGGGAAGCTGTCCGAACCCTCGCCACTGGAACGAGGCATCGCCGAACCCCCGACCGAATCGTCGGCTCCGACGCCCACGGTTGCCGTTCCAACCGGTTCGCCAAGGCCAGGATTGAAGTTCGAATTCGCCGATGTAACTCAGGAACTGGCGAAATCCGGGGCCGCCGAGGAGCCGCTCAAGCTGGATGAGGTTCTGCAAGGCCTTGGTGGCGATACCTTGAAGCTTGGTGATAGAACGGAAGCGGCTGGTAGGGTCACCGGCGGCATGAGCGCCGCCGATTACGTGGAAACCAAGCTGGATCTGGCCTCGGCGTATTTGGAAATGGGCGATCAGGTAGGCGCGCGCAGTCTGTTGGACGAGGTATTGCGGGAAGGCGACGCCAACCAGAAGGAACGGGCCAGGGCATTTCTCAAGAAATTGGGTTGACGGTCGAAACAAAACCCCCTTTTCTTATGGAGAGGGGGTTTTTGTCGGTCGGGATCAGCGCATCCGGCTGGTGGTCACCGGGTCGGCCAGCGCCAGCGCGCGGTCGGCGGTGCCCCGTTGCACCAACCGCTCCACGGTTCCGGCGGGCAACCATACCAGGGTTCCCGCTGGCAGTTCGATGCGGCCGTTCTGGGCCGCTGGGTTCCAGGCTTTGTTCAAACTGGTCAGCTCCCCTGGGTTGACCTCGTAATAACTCGCCAGCGTCATGGCGTTCACCGCCTGCCGCAGCCGCACCCGGTCCAGGTTCAGGGGAGGGTCGTAGTGGACGCCTTCCGGAAAGAAGCGTTGGGGATTGCGGGCGATTTCACGGGCCGCCAGGAATTCCGCGTAAAAATTGCGCGACGCGAAACCAAAACCTTTGCCGGAATAATTCCGCACGATGGCGGCGAAATCGTCGCCGAAAATCCGCTGGGCGTTCTTCATCCCTCCCACACCGTGGTTGTAGGAGGTGAGCGCGAGCGGCCAGCTCTCCAGGCGGTCGTGGGCGTTGGCCAGATAACGGGCCGCGCCCTGCGCCGAGGCCACGGGATCGCGCCGCTCGTCCACCGCCGCGTTCAACATGCCGAAATGGCGCGCGGTGCCGGGCATGAATTGCCACATGCCCACCGCGCCGGCCGAGGAGGCGGCGTGATTTTGGAAGGATGACTCGACATGCGGCAGATAGGCCAGATCGTCGGGCAGCCCCGCTTCGCGAAACACACCGCGAAAGGCCGCGTCGTAACGGCCGCTGATTTCCAGCCCCCGTTTGAAGCGCTCGCGCATGCCACGCTGGGTGCGCAGCCGGTCGCTGGCGCCGACGATGGCGCCGGGGCCGCCGCTGCTGGCCCGAACATGGTTCGCCAGCTTCTGTTCGGCGGGGGTCAACGGGGCGCTGGTGGCCACCTTGAACTCCAACTGGCGCAGGATGGCGCGCAGGTTTTCCTGATGTTCCTTGACGAAATCCCGCTGTTCGGGAGTTTGGCTTTCGCCCACTTCGCCGGGCAGGGTCAGGACGCCGTACACCAGATCGAGATAGCGGTCATCGTGCAGCACAACCTGGCTGCGTCCCCAGGTGGCGTAGACGTTGCGCCAGAAGCCGATCTGGGGTTGCAGTTCCGGCGGTGTTGGGAACGTGGCGTCGCTTAATGGCGGATCGACCTTGGGCGGCGGCGGCTGACTGGCGCAGGCGACCAGCGCCAGCGTCATCAGGACGATCAGGAATCCGCGCGATTGTAGGTACATCGGTGGTTGCCTCCCTTGGTGATTCCTTTGCGATTGAAAGTGGATGAACGGTGTTCCAGCCGGCCCCCTACCGGAGCAGGGCGCCGGAAAGATTCAAGGCCCAGCGACCATCGTCGCCGGGCGGTCCCAGTAGACTCAGTGCCTGACGGAGCGCCGGGTCGCCATCGTCGCGTACCGTCGCCCAACCGGTGAAGCGGTAACGACCGTCTGGCAGCAGGCGCAGCGCGCCCTCCAGCGCCAGCGGCCCGCCCTGATCCTGGACCGCGCCCTGGACGCCCTCGGGACTGGCGGGTGTCAGTTGAACCTTGAAATCGCCCAGGTTCAACGGCCGGTCCAGGGTGAGCCGCATGTCCAGCAGACGAATGACGCCATCGGCGGTTTGCGGCCAGCCGGCGGCGTGGTTCAGGAGCAATTCCCGCAGGTTGAATTCCACCACGCCTTGCAACGGCAGCTTGGGTTGTCCAGCCAGGGTGTGCAGCCGGGCGAGCGGCAACCGACCGCTGGCATCGCGCAAACGCAATCGCTGACTTGGGTTGACCGCCGCCTTGCCACGCAACCGAAGTTCGGGATCGTCCGCGTCCAATTGAAATTCCAGCCAGCCGGTCCATAGCGCCGACGCCCGCCAATTCCAGTTTAGTCGATCGATGCGGACGCCGCGCCACTGGATGCCACGCGCGGAACCTTCGGTCGCCAGTCCCTCGACGGTTTGCACACTGAAGCCGGGCAGGTGCTCGGCAATCCGGTCGGTCACCAGGGCGGCCGGCGCCAGCAGCAGCAGGGACAGCACGAAGGTCAGCACGCCCAGCAGGCCATAACCCAGGATGCGCTTCATGGTCGGCGGCCCTGAACGGTGGCGCGCGCGTTCAC
>CALGOO010000093.1 GCA_937960715.1 uncultured Candidatus Competibacteraceae bacterium | reverse complement strand
AAGGTTTGACTGGATATGCACATTATACGATGCTTGTCAATGCGTAAGTCCTACACAAAACGCTGGCGGGTGCGATGCACGGTCGACAGTCCCAGATGGAGCGTTTCGGCGATCTCCTCATCAGCGGCTCCCTCCGCCGCTCGCAGCAACATGTGGGCACGGGCGACCCGGCGCGCGGTCGTTTTGCCTTTACGGACCACGTCGAGCAGGTATCCCTGCTCCTCGCTGGTGAGGTCAACTAACTATTTGTCGGCCATCGGGTTTCCTCCTGTTGGCCCCAACATAGGATACCCGTCGCTACCTGTCAAAACTTTTGGCGCAGCCCACTAGGCGCGGTATGAACGCCGTGCAAGCCCACCGTGGCCCCGTCCGGCCTGTGGTCGACCAGACATCTGGGTGCAACTCGCGCACCGCCGCCTGGCTATTCTCGACCGGTCCGAGTGCAACGTGAGTTGCGAACGTCGGTTAAAGCGGCCTGAAGATCGGGCACAACGGCGGGAGGCGCTCCATTAATGCTGATTTATCTGGATATGTGCTGCTTCAATCGCCCCTTCGACGATCAAAGCCAACTGCTCATCCGATTGCAAACCGAAGCCAAGTTGTATGTTCAAGATGCTATTCGCCAGGGGGTCTTCTCCTTGGCTTGGTCGGTGGTCATGGATCTTGAAAACGCGGCGAATCCCGATATCGAGCGGCGCGAAGCCATCGCGGTGTGGAAAACGCTGGCCGTGGTCGATGTCGATACGAACCCCGCTGTGGAGGCTGTAGCTCAGCAGTTGACGGGGGCGGGCATCAAGCCAATGGATGCCCTTCATGTCGCCAGCGCCGTAACGGCAACGCGACTTGGCTGTTGACGACCGACAAGGCGCTACTGAGAAAAATGCAGGATGATCCGCGCCTGCACGTCATCGATCCGATCGATTTTATTCGCACTCTCCGGGAGAGCGATCATGAGGACTGACACGGAAATTCGTCTTAACGGGGTCCGGGCGCTGGTTCAAGCATTGGGCGCCGTGGAGGCCGAGCGGTTCGTGGCTCTGATCAACCGCGAACGATTCGATTACACCGAGTGGCGCAAAACGCAGTGGCTCAATGAAACCGTCGCGTCCCTGGCGGCCAAGGCGCGAGGACTCCGCGCCGCCGGCCCGGAACCGTCTGGAGACGGTGAGGAGTGAAGGCGATGAAATGCTGGAGACGGGTCCGGCCTCTGGGCCAGCGCCGACGGCCGGGTGCAACTCGCCAATCGCCGCCTGGCCATTCTCGACCGGTCCGCGCGCGGCGCGCAGCCGATGGCCGACGGTGGCTGGCGCTACCGCATCACCTTGAGCGGCGAGATTGACAACGATCTGGAACCGCGCGCCGAACCCCAGCACTTGATATGGTCGTTCGCGGCCGATAATCGATTTCCATGAAAACCGACCATCTGTTTTACCGGCTGTTTCAGGCCCTACCCACGCTGGCGCTGGAACTAGCGGGCATCGAGACGGTAGGCGCGGAGCGATACGCCTTCCACGCCGAGGAGGTCAAGCAGACGGCGTTCCGGCTGGATGGGCTGTTGCTGCCGCCCGCCGAACTGCCGGAAGCGCCCATCGTGTTCGTCGAGGTGCAATATCAACCCGACGAGGAGTTTTACGGGCGGTTGTTCGCGGAGATGTTTCTGTATCTTTATCGGGCGACGCCGCGCCGGGGGTGGCGGGCGGTGGTGGTGTATCCGGAGCGCGCGGTGGAGCGGCGCGATGAACGGTATGATTCGCTACTGACCTTGCCGGAAATCCACCGGGTCTATCTGGAGGACTGGCGGGAGCGTCCGGCGCCGACCATGGGCCTGCAACTGTTGCAATTAGTGCTGGTGGCCCCGGCGGTGGTGGATCATCGGGCCGTCGCTCTGGCGCGGCGGGTCCGGGAGATGGACGCCGCCCCCGCGCTGCCGACGGCGGTATGGCTGGACCTGATCGAGACGATTCTGGTCTACCGGTTACCCCAACTCAGTCGTGAGGAGATTCAAACCGTGCTCGGATTAACCGATGTCGATCTTAAGAACAGCCGCTTTTATCAGGAAGTCTTCGCCGACGGCGAGACCCAGGGTGAACTCAAGGGTGAACTCAAACTGTTGCAGCGCCTGTTGACCCGCCGGTTCGGGCCGTTGCCGGACTGGGCGGAAGCCAAGTTGGCGGCGGCGGAGCCGGCGCGGTTGGAACGGTGGAGCGAGCGGCTGCTGGACGCGCCGACACTGGAGACGGTGTTCGCCGATGACTGAATGGATGCGACCCTAAGCCATGTGCGGTATCGGCGGTATCGTGGCGCGTCATCCCGTGCCGGCGGCCTGGGCGCAGGGCATGAACGCCGTGCAAGCCCACCGCGGCCCCGACGGCTCCGGCCTGTGGTCGAGTCCCGATGGCCGGGTGCAACTCGCCCATCGCCGCCTGGCCATTCTCGACTTGTCCGCGCGCGGCGCGCAGCCGATGGCCGATGGTGGCGGGCGCTACCTCATCACCTTCAACGGCGAGATTTACAATTATCTGGAGCTGCGCGCCGAACTGCGCCAGTTGGGCCACGTCTTCCACTCCGACACCGACACCGAAGTCCTGCTCGAAGCCTACCGCGCCTGGGGCGAAGCCTGCCTCGACCGCCTGAACGGCATGTTCGCCTTCGCCCTGTACGATACCGTCGCCCAGCGCCTGTTCTGCGCCCGCGACCGCTATGGCGAAAAACCCTTTCTGTTCGTCGCCCGGCCCGATTGTTTCGCCTTCGCTTCCGAATATAAGGCGCTGCTGGCGCTGCCGGGCGTCGCGCCGGACTACGACGAATTCCGCCTGCTGCGCGGCCTGCACAACGCCAGCACGGGCCTGGACGCCGACCGCCAGACGGTGTTTCACGCCATCCAGCAACTGTTGCCCGGCGAGGCGCTGACGCTCGACGCGCGCACCCTCGACCCCCGCATCGGGCGCTATTGGGACGTGCAGCCCCGCGCTGACGATGCGCGGTTGTCCGAAGCCGACGCCTTTGCCCGGTTCCGGGAACTGCTGACCGACGCCGTGCGCATTCGGATGCGCAGCGACGTGCCGGTGGGTTCCTGCCTGTCCGGCGGGCTGGACTCCAGCGCCATCGTCAGCCTGGTGCGCAAGGTCATCCACCCGGACGGTGCTTATCACACCTTCACCGGACGCTTTCCCGGCACGACCGCCGACGAATGGCACTACGCCGAGCCAGTGATCGCCGAGACCGGTGTGGTCAGCCACGTCGTGGAACCGACCTCGGCGGGCTTCGCCGCCGAACTGGGCGAATTCCTGTGGTACAACGAACTGCCGGTCGGCTCCTCCAGCCAATACGCGCAATACTGCGTGTTCCGCCTGGCCAAGGAACACGGCATCACCGTGCTGCTGGACGGACAGGGCGCGGACGAATTGCTGGGCGGCTACGAGCAGTATTTCCAGTTCTACGTCGCCGCGCTCGCAGACTCGGGCGACCAAAACCGCTTGGCCGAGGAACTGCCGCGGATTCGAGAACGCTACCCACTGGCCCTGACGTCTCCCGCCCGCGCCTGGCGGGATCGGTTGCCGTTCGGCCTGCGGCGCTGGCTGTCGCACCGGCTGGGGATCGGGACCAGTTTGCTGTACGGACTGAAACCGGACAGCGCCCGGCGGGTGGCGGTCGAAAACCGGCGCGGCCGGGTCGAGCGCTTTCATGCCTTGAGCGGCGCGCTGTATCAGGATTCCTTCGGCATGTACCTGACCACCCTGCTGCGCTACGGCGACCGCAATTCGATGGCCCATTCCCGCGAGGTGCGGCTGCCGTTCTGCGATCACCGCCTGGCGGCACTGGCGTTGTCGCTGCCGCCCGGTCATTTGATGGGCGACGCACAGACCAAGCGGTTGCTGCGCGAGTCGCTGCGCGGTCTGTTGCATGAAAGCGTGCGCGCGCGCTGGAACAAGCAGGGCTTCCGCCCGCCGCAGGAAACCTGGTTTCAGGGGCCGCTGTTGGCGCTGGCCGAGGATCTGCTGCATTCCCGGTCGTTTTGCGAGAGCGGGTATTGGGATGCGCCGTGGTGGCATCGAGCGCTCAAACGGCTCAAGCGCGGCGAGACGCATCTGGGTTGGACGCTGTGGGCGCCGTTCATCGGCGAGGCGTGGAAGCGGGAGTTTGTGGGGCGATGTGCCGGACGCCGCCCTCCCACGCTCGCTACCCCCGAAATGACGGACCGGCGTTGGGCCGTGGATGAGACCCATGACGACCGAGTTGAATAACCCGCACGACCGGTTTTTCAAGGTGGTGTTCGGCCGCGCCGAGGTGGCGGCGGAATTTCTGGAACAGTATCTGCCGGCGGACGTCGCCGCGACCGTGGACTGGGCGACGCTGCGCCCGGCGAAGGAGGCGTTTCTCGATCCGCAACTGACCCAGCATCCGGCGGATCTGCTCTATGCGGTGACGCTGCACGGGGGAGAAGCGGGTTATGTGTACGTGCTGTTCGAGCACAAGAGCTATGTCGAGTCGCGGATCAACTTGGATTTGCTGCGCTACCGGGTGCGAATTTGGGAGCAGTGGCTGAACGACGGGAATACCGGCTTGTTGCCGGTGATCATCCCCGTGGTGTTCTACCACGGCACGGCGCGGTGGCGGGTGAAACGGCAGTTCGCCGAGACGGTGGCGGACGCGCCGGGCTTGCAACGGTACGTGCCGGCCTGCGAGTATCATCTGGTGGACCTGAGCGCCTACCGGGATGAGGAATTGCGCGGGGCGGTGATGCTCCAGGTGGCGCTGTTGACGTTGAAGTATATTTTCCGGGACGAACTGGCCGTGCGGCTATCGGGGATTCTGAGGCTGCTGCGCGCGTTGGAGGAGGGCGTGCAATAGTTGAAAGAGATATAGACATACATTGACACTCATATCAAA
>CALGOO010000092.1 GCA_937960715.1 uncultured Candidatus Competibacteraceae bacterium | reverse complement strand
GGACCAACCACGACTGCCCCTACGTCCGCAAGCACTACGGCGCCGGCAACATGCAGGAGCAGCAGCGGGAAGCGGCGGCCCAGGGCGTGATCTGGCTTTCGGTGATCTCCTCGGCCCCCGGCCAGCAGGGCCACGTCAGTCCCGCCCAAGCGGATGGGCTGACTCGTTCCCGTAAGGCGGCGCCCCACGCGGTCCTGCTCGACCCCGAGGGCCGAATCGGTCGGGCCTATGGGGCAAAAACCACGCCCCACCTGTACATCATTGATGAAGCGGGGAAGCTGGTTTACCTGGGCGGCATCGACAGCCTGGCCACCGCCGACCCGGCCGATATTCCCGAGGCCACCCAGTACGTGCGCGTCGCCTTGAAGGAACGGGCCGCCGGCCAGCCGATCAGCGCGCCCGTGACCCGGCCCTACGGTTGTTCGGTCAAGTATTGATGCGGATTCATGGACTCCCTCACCCAACTCACTCTTGGCGCGGCTGTCGGCGAGGCCGTGCTCGGCCGCCAGGTCGGTCGCCGCGCCGCGCTCTGGGGCGCGCTGCTCGGCACCCTGCCGGACCTCGACGTGCTCGTGCCCCTGAGCGATGCGGTGCGCGATTTCACCTATCACCGTGGCCCAAGCCATTCCCTGTTCGTGCTTGCCGCCCTCACGCCGCTGGTCGTGTGGCTGATCCTGAAAATCCACCCCCAGACCCGCCCGTTGCGCGGACGCTGGGCGGTGCTGGTATACGCCGTTTTCGCCACGCACGTGCTGCTCGATGCGCTGACGGTCTACGGCACGCAGATTTTCTGGCCGCTGCCCGCGCCGCCGGCCAGTTGGGCGACGATTTTCGTGATCGACCCATTCTACACCGCACCCTTGCTGCTCGGCGTGCTCGCGGCGCTGATCCTGCGCCGAACGAGCCCGCGCGGGCGCTGGCTCAACGGCGCCGGGCTCGCGCTCAGCACTCTTTATCTCGTGTGGAGCATCGGCGCGAAGCTATACGTCGATGCCGTGGTCGAGGCGGAACTGGCGCGCGCCCCGTTTCCCCACCACCGCTTCCTCACCATTCCCACGCCGTTCAACACCCTGCTTTGGCGGGTGCTGGTGATGACCCCGACCGGCTACGCCGAGGGCTACTCCTCGCTGCTTGACCGGTCCCGGCCCCTCGAATTCACGCAACACCCGAGCCATCCCGAACTACTCGCCCGTCTGGATGACGAGTGGGCAGTACGGCGGTTGCAATGGTTCACCCACGGCTTTTACACCGTGAGCCGCGAGGGCGATGCCGTGGTGATCACCGACCTGCGCATGGGGCTGGAACCGGACTACTTCTTCCGCTTTCAGGTCGGCGCAGTTCGCAACCCCCACGTCGTGTCGGTCGAGAGCCGGCGCCTGCCGGCCGAGCGGCGCCTGGAGCGTCTGGGCGAACTTTGGGACCGTCTGCGCGGCGCGCCGGTGGCGGCCGGACCCGTCAAGGCTTTGGTCGAGCCGCTTCGCGGCGGCTGAACGCCACTTTCGTCCTTCCTACGGCCTGGAGACATTCGATCATGATGTGGCGGTGGAGGGTCCGGCAGACCAGACCGTCGGCCGGGGCCAGGAGGCCACAAACCGCGCAGCCAGGTCGCCGATCAAAAAGACGCCGCCCCCGTGCATCCGGCCTGGCCCCTGCTGCCGGTCCGGGAGCTTCGGCGGGTTCCCACGCGGCTTCCCCCCAGCGCGGACGACCGCCATGCCCTCGCGTGCCCGCAGCCCGACCGGTTCCGCCTCGAACTCGGCGAACGTGACCGGGCTGTTGGAGGACGGCGCGCCCATCGGGCCGGTCCCGGATCATTCAAGATTACGGTTCGAGTCTTGAACGGTTTTGAGCCACGCCACAAGCCGAAACACGTATTTTTCGTTGAGAACAATACGGCATTGCCGTATATTTTGGAGATGCAAACTGTTATTGAAACTGCCGATTTTTTGAAGGACGCCAAGGACGCCGGGTTATCCGAGGAGGAGCGGCGAGAAATCGTTGACTTCATCGCTGATAACCCGCTGGCAGGTGATGAGATTTCAGGTACAGGCGGCGCGCGGAAAGTGCGGTTTGGGGCCAAAGGCAAGGGCAAGAGCGGCGGGGTTCGGGTCATCACGTTTTATTCCGGTGATGCTATCCCCGTTTTCCTGCTCAATGTGTTTGCCAAGGGCGATAAGGTGAATTTAACTAAGGCGGAACGCAACACGCTCAAAAAGATTTTAGGGAGCGTTGCGGACGCCTATAGCAACAGAAAGAGTTAGCCATGACGAAAGCCGGCGATCGTATTTTGAATAGCGCGAAGCAGGCGCTCGCCTTTGCCGAAGGCGCGAAAGACCACGGCTGCGTGGTGCATATCCCCGAGGAAATCGATGTACGCCGCATCCGCAAACAGCTGGATATGAGCCAGAAAGCTTTTGCGGAGTATTTCGGCGTGAACTTGCGCACGGTGCAGGATTGGGAGCAGGGCCGCCGGGTGCCGTCCGGCCCGTCGCGGAATTTCCTGTTGGTGATCGACAAGGAACCGGAAGCCGTGCGCCGGGTGTTGACGCGGGCTCACCCGGAAATGTCATGACACAGCGCGATAATTATCAGGGCTTTTGATCGGCTATCCCCGAAGAAATTCAAGGGCATTGTCAACTTGCCGGTTTGGCGGAGAAGCGGTAGTTTGGGCGACTGAGCAAGACCATCGGTAGTGCCCTGGGAAATTTTTCCATAAGAAGTCAAACTGCAGGGACTTTTGAGTGGAGGACACGATGGGCAAACAATGCCGGAGTTGGAGCGTAGAGGAAAAGTTAGCCCTTGTGCTGGCGGTATTGAGCGAGCATCAGAGCGTGGCGGAAGTGGCCCACCAACGAGGCGTCAACGAGAACCCAATTGACCGCTGGAAGGAGCAATTTCTGGCTGGGGGCCGTCAAGGATTAAATGGGGCGAAGGCGCAGACGGCGGATCAGCGGCTGGAAGCGGAGAATAACCCACTCAAGCAGTTGCTGGGCGAAAAGGCGCTGGAGATGGAAATTTTAAAAAACCTTTCACGAGGCGTTTTCGCGCCCTCTTTTTGTAGGGCTAGAAACTTGATGCCGCTACACTACCAGAAGCTGGGAACAGTGGCCGTTGACTTTTTGGTGGTTTTGACCCCGTCAAAAAACATAGCCCAGGGACCGTAGCGGATTTGCGTGTGGTGACGCCATCAGGCGATCCCGATTAGGAAAGTGATGAAGTTCGCCGTCCCCGTTTCCGGCCACTTCACGGTGAGGACGAGACCATGCACAAGCCCAAATCAACCCCTGCGCGGTACAGCTCCGAGCGTTTATCGCCAATCAATGCCGATGCGGCGGGCATTGATGTGGGATCACAGTGGCATGTGGTAGCGGTACCCCCGCAGCGCGATTCCGAGCCGGTGCGCACCTTTGACCAAGTATCTGGGCGGTCACAGCGATCTCACCGCCGGCGCGTTGATGGGGTCCAAGGAACTGCTATTGCCGGTATGGAACTGGCGCAAGAACCTCGGCTCGACCATCGCCGCCGAAACCGCCGCGCTGCTTTCGCGCAGCTTGCGCACCCTGGTGATCCGGGTCCGGCAACAGAACGCCACGGCGCAAGCCGTCGCCGAAGCGATGGCCCGTCACCCTCGCATCGCCCGCGTGTACTATCCGGATTTGCCCGACTTTCCCGGCCACGCCTTGGCGAAAGCGCAGATGCACGGTTTCGGCGGGATGTTGAGCATCGACGTGGCCGGCACGGGCGCGGACGCTACCCGGGTGGCCGACCGGCTCCGGTTGTTCGCCCTGGCGCCGAGCCTGGGCGGGGCGGAAAGCCTGGTCACCTAACCCTGCACCACCACCCATCATGGCCTCACCCCGGAGGAGCGCACGCGCCGGGGCATTGCCGACTCGATGCTGCGCCTGTCCATCGGTCTCGAAGATCCCGCCGATCTGATCGCCGATCTGGAGCAGGCGCTGGCGTGAGCGATCCGGTCTATCTGGATTACAACGCCACCACGCCGGTCGCCCCGGAAGTAGCTGAGGCGATGTTGCCGTTCCTGCGCGCGCAGTTCGGCAATCCCGCCTCGTCCCACGGCCGAGGCCAGTGCGCCAAGACTGCGGTGAACGACGCCCGGCGGAGGAGGACATCGACCGCGCCGCCGCCGGCTTGATCGCGGCCTGGCAGGAATTGACGCGATGAACGACGCCGATCGAATACGGTCGAGCGGGGCGAGCGGGTCGATCCGGTGAAGGAGAATCTGATCCTGCGGCGGGTGACCTCTCTGGATCAACCAAACTCCCGCCCCGCGCCGGCTTCCTCATAGGTGCGCCCATCGCGGATGTGATAGAGCCGCCTGAAAGTCGGGATAATCTTCTCGTCGTGGGTGATCACGATGATCGCGGCTCGATACTGCCGCGCCATGCGGTTGAGAATCCGCACCACGGCCAGCGCTCGCTCGCTGTCCAGCGGCGCGGTCGGCTCGTCGGCCAGAATGATCGGCGGTTGGTTGGCCAGCGCCCGGGCGATGGCGACCCGCTGCTGTTCGCCGCCGGAAAGCTGAGCGATAGCCACCTGGGCGCGATGATGCACGTCCAGCGCCGCCAGCAACTCCCGCGCCCGCTGGCGTGCTTCTGGGCGGCGGCAATGCGGTCGTCCAGATCCACCGGATCCATTTCCGCCACGAGTTGACCGGCGGTGATGACATCGCCGATATCCACCCGCACCCGCTGGACCCGCCCGGCGCTGGTCGGGCCGATGGCGTAGGCGCGGCGGGCTTCTACCGTGCCGATGCCAAACAGCGCCGGTTGCAGGTCGCGGCGTTCCGGGCTGGCCACGGTGACGCGAACCGCCGCCAGCGGCCCGGTGCGGGCGACGACGTAGCCGAACCCACCCAAGAGACCGACGGCCAGGACAAGCAACAGAATCTGACGCGGAGGGGGCTTTTCATGGCTGGCGGACTCCGATGGCGCGCAAATACAGCGGCCACAGACGGCGGGCGGCGGATTGCAAGGTTTGGGGATCGCCGGCCAGCAGGGTTTGCACCACCAGCCCTTGGACGGTCCCGACGAACAGGGTCGCGGCGGCGGCTTCATCGAGTTCCGGTTCGACCAAAGCCTCGGCCTTGGCGTGCGCCAGCAGTTCGGTGACCCGCCGCCGGTAGCGGTCGAGCAGGTCGCAGACCCGCTGTTTGACCGGATGGTCAGCGGGTTTTTGCAACTCGTTGAAAATCAGCCGAGGCGCGGAAGGATGGGCGGCGATGAAGGCGATATGGGCCTCGAACAGCCGACGCAAGCCATCCACCGGATCGCGGGCTTCGGCCACGGCGGCGGCGATCACGTTGCCCAGATTTTGCTCGACCCAATCCACGACCGCCAGCCAGATGGCCTCGCGAGTCGGGAAGTGGCGGAACACCGCCCCCTGGGTCAGACCCATGTGTTGGGCGATGGCCTGGGTGGTGATGGCGTCGGGGCTGTTCTCGGCGGCCAGCGTCAGCACTGCGTGGATGATCTCGATCTGTCGTTCTCCGGTGGAAAGACGGGATTTGGGGAGGATCATAGCGTACTCCACATAAAGATAGTAACTAATTACTAATTTAGCATGGGGCAGAAATCGACCCTGTCAAGAGCATTCATTGGAACCCGACCCGTTTTTGGCCTACGGCTGACCTCGGGTTCAGGTATACACCCCGACTGCAATGATCGATCTGTTATTCCACAGGCATGGGTTCGCAATCAGCGAAGGTGAGTCCGAACGCTCGGCTGTTATCTAATGATCTAGTACTACAGTCGTAGAAATTCAGTTAATGAGATCGAGACGGTGCGGTGATTTTTGT
>CALGOO010000091.1 GCA_937960715.1 uncultured Candidatus Competibacteraceae bacterium | reverse complement strand
CCCTGGTTGTCCATCATGTACTTGAGGTTGCTGATGATGACCGCCGTGGACAAATCGCCGCCGCCAGCCGGAATCAGTGGCTGGTGCATGTGCAGGGCGATGGCGCAGGCGGCGCGGATACGACCGAAGTCGATCCGGCTTTCCGGCAGGAACACCGGCTGATTGCGAGCGGCGCGCAGGGTCTCTTCCACAAGCGATTCGGAACCGCAAATGTTCGGCAGACCGTCGACGTATTCTGGAAGTGGGCTCATGCGGGTCATTACTCCTGTGCGGGTGGTGGATTGACTGACGCCGCCGGAAGCGCGCCTGCTCGCGCGATGGCGGTCAAGGATCGCTCCCGACGAACGCCGGACCGGGCGACCGCGCCCGGCTACTTACTTGCAGCGGATCAACTCGTAGATGTTCAGGTAGTCCTGGCCGGGTCGGCACCAGGAGTAATCGCAGTTCATGCCGTGGATCATCAACTGGCGGAAGTCGTCGGGATAGTTATGCCACAGGGCGATGGCGCGATGCATGGCCGATTCGACCCCGGCATGATCGGCGCCCTGGAACACGTAGCCATTGCGCTCTTCCCAGGGCTTGTGGGCATAGTCCTTGTCGAACACCGTGTCCTTGAGACCGCCCACCTCGCGCACGATCGGCACCGTGCCGTACTTCAGGGCGATCATCTGAGTCAGGCCGCAGGGTTCGAACAGACTGGGCATGATGATCATGTCCGCGCCCGCGTAGATCAGGTGCGACAACTCCTCGTTGAAGCCCAGTTCGAGATGGCAATCCGGACTGTCGTTGAGGTGCCGCTTGAGGTTCCAGAAATGCTGGTTGATGTGCGGGTCGGGGCTGGAGCCGAGCAGCACGAACTGAGCGTTGTTGCGCAGGGCGTAGAAGATGGCGTGATGGATCAGATGGACGCCTTTCTGGCTGTCCAGCCGGCCCACGTAGGCGATGATCGGCTTGTATTCCTTGCTCAGCCACAGCCGGTCGCGCAGCGCTTCCTTGTTGACGTACTTCTTGTCCAGGGTGTCGACGTTGTAGCGCTCGGCGATGTGGGGGTCAACTTCCGGATTCCAGATATCGTAGTCGATCCCGTTCAGCACCCCGCCGAATTTACCCTGATGAGTGTTCAGGGTCGGCCCCAGACCGCTGCTCTGATCGGTGAAGCGCGCCTCGTGGGCATGGGTCGGCGACACGGTCGTCACGAAATTGGAGTAGACGGCGCCGCCCTTCATCAGATTGACGGCGGTATGATTGAAGTGGTCACGCAGCCGGTCGTAGTTGAAGTAATGGGCAATGTTGGTCAAACCGGTGGCCCACAACACATACTCGCCGGTCAGGCCCTGATGCTTGAAGTTGTGAATGGTGTAGCAGACCCGCTGCCAGTGCATTCCGGCGTGGGCGTACTGCTCGAACAGCAGCACCGGCACCAGTCCGGTCTGCCAGTCGTGGCAGTGGATGATATCGGGCCGGCGGTTGTCCTTGAGCAGGAACTCCAGTGCCGCCTTGCTGAAGAAGGCAAAGCGGCTGACGTCGTCCGCGAAGCCATAGAAATGGCCGCGGTTGAAGAAGTTGTCCTGCGAGTGCGGCTCGATGAAAAAGCACTTGCGACCATGCACGAAGCCGAACCACACCGAGCAGTGAACGGCGCCGTTGTACCACGGCACCCATAAGTCCTGCATGCTGATCTGCAAGCCCCAAACCTGGTCGTAACGCATGCAGTCGTATTTCGGCAGAATGATGTGGACCTCGTTGCCGCGGATTTCCATCTCCCGGCTCAGGCCAAAGATCACATCCGCCAACCCGCCGACTTTCGCGACGGGCGCGCATTCAGGAGCAATCTGTACAATGTACATACATGTTCATCCTTATCTTTCTTCGGGTTCCAGCCCCCGACCCACCGGTCCGGGCCTCCCTAACTCGCGAGATTTGAACCACGATCGCGCGGTGGTTCAGCCAGGCAAATGGTCACGGCTGGTGACCATGACGAACGCCTGGCCCGGGCGCAAATCGTAGGAGAACGGCCGCGGGATATACTCCAGGGCGTATTCCGGCGATACGTCCACCAGGGGCGCGCCGGCCTGAATGTAGGTGCCGAGGTTCTCGGCGTAGAAGTACTGGTGATTCCAGGGGTCCTTGTTGAGCAGGATCAACGCTTCGTCGTGAGTCTTGGTCGACGCCTTCCACATCACCAGAATGTTCGGATTCTGGTAGGGCAGGATGGTGGTGGGGCATTCTTCCTGGAACACCGCGTATTGACGCTTGATGGCGTTGACGTGGGTAATGAATTCGCGCAAGTCGATGTTCTGCTGTTCCCAGTCGCCGGGTCGGGTATTGACCACGTGCAGGCGGCGGCGGAAACCATACTCGAACCCGATGGGAATCATCACGCCGGCGGAAAACAGGGCGGAAAACAGATAACGCTGTTTCATCGCCGCCTCGTTGCCGTGGACTTCCTGGAACAGCCGGTCGGTGTCGTGGCTTTCCGGAAAGCTGATGGAGGGGGCGATATCGCGGACCAGTTGATACTGCTCCATCAGCCAGGCGCCGTGGAAATCCCACCACTTGGAACTGTTGAACACGTAGTCGAAGCCCGCCTGGGCGGTCTGCTTGGTCTGATCGGCGGTGCAGCCCAGAGTTTCGGCGGTGAAAACCGTGCCGGGGTATTTTTGCCGGACCTCGTGAATCAGCCGGCTCCAGGTGTTTCTGGGAATCTGATAAGCCGCGTCGCAGCGAAAACCCTTGAAACCCAAATTCAGCAAATATTCGACGACTCGGTAGCAATAGCGATACAGCCCGTCCGGGTCGGACGTATGCGGGTGATTGAACAGCGCCAGATCGCCCCAGACCACCTTGTGACCGTTTTCCATGCAAAACGGGTGAGCGACGTTGCCGTTTTCCTGGACGAACCATTCCGGATGCTGGCGTGTCAGTTCGGAATCGAAGGCGCAATGGTTGATGACCAGATCGACCATGACCTTGAGACCGAGTTGTTCGGCCACGGCGAGCGCCGCCTTGACCTGCTGTTCGGGAGTGAGCTTGGATTTCGGATCCACCAGCAGGGGGTTGAGCTGAAAATAATCCACGATGGAGTACAGGCTGCCCGAATAGCCGGGTTTCTGGACCGGATTGACGAAAATCCAGTCGAAGCCCATGTCGGCCGCCCGTTTGAAGTGTGGTTCCCAGCTTCCGAATGGGCCGGCCAGCAAGGGAAAGAGATTGTAGATCAGCATCGGTGACTCCCCTGGATTCCTCGTTTTGTTGACGGCCTGGATGCGGCGGCGACTTGGGCGACCGATCACGCCGTTTGACACGGTGCAATATGAAGATCGTAGCATGAAACCACTGGGCGCGGCAGTTCACGCGAGGTTCCGCGAACCGGGCCGGGGCCCGATCGATCACTGGATTTGCGGATCGCGGTCCCCTGCGCCATCACAAATCGATGGCAAACCAGGCGTGCGCCGGGGCGGTTTCCTTTGGAGCCGCCGGCGCGGGCGCGGCGGCCGGAGGGACCGGATTTGGGGCAGCCTCCGCCAGCGCCAGCGGTGGAGTGGCGGGAGCCAGGCATTCCTGCAGCAAGGCATTGACGCCATCGACGCACTTGCCGCATTCGATGCCGACGCCGAAGCGGATACTCAGATCGCCGAAGCCGCGAGCGCCTTGCTCGACCGCCTGCCGAATTTGCTGGTCGGAGACCGACTTGCACATGCAAACGTACATGAACGCAATCCTCTGGATCGAAATCGGAGCGATATCTTGATCGAATTCCTGGTCGAATTCGTATGAAGACCGTCCGGAAACGGTTTAGTTGTGCATTCCGATTCAATCCAGGCCATTGCCGCCCTTTCCGAACCTTGGCGGCAAAGCCTGGTCTGTTCCAGTAACTATATTCCTACTGGCACGGGAGGACATAACCCATGACGTTTCCCAGGATGACGAAATGCCTGAACGCCGCCGCCTTCGGGTTGTTGCTGCTGACCGACGCCACCCTGCCCGCCTGGGCCATGGCCACCGACCGCTGGGAAGAGGTGTTCCAAGGCGTCGCTCGCGACGAGCGCGGCGAAATCGCCTACACCGAGGAACACCGGACGATTTACGAGAACGGTCGTCCCCAACGCAACGAAACCCGTTATCGGGACGCGAGGGGCAAGGAAATCGCGGTGTTGACCTCCAATTTCACCACTCATCCCTATGTGCCGAGCTACGCCTTCGAGGATCGCCGTTTCGGCCGGCGGGACGGTACCTTCGTGGATGGCCACTGGGTCAAGATCTACGGCCGCACCGACCAGAACGCGCCGGTGCGGCAGGATCAAGTGCGGCTGGAAGACGGCATGGTCACCGGCCAGGGTCTGCACATGTACCTGCGCGATCATCTGAACGAGCTGGCGGAAGGCGACGCGATTCGGCAGGTGCGGTTCCTGGTCCCGCTGGAAGGCCGCGACTACGTCTTCCGTATCCGCCGACTGGAGTCGGGCGAGCCGGGCGTGGCGGCGTTCAGCATCGAGGCGGACAACTGGCTGCTGCGGCTGGTCGCGCCCAGGCTGGACGTCCGCTACGACCTTCAAACCCGTCGCCTGCTGTCCTACCGCGGCGCGTCCAATCTGCTCGACGCCCAGCAGGGGATGCAAAACGTGAGCATCACCTACCGCTATCCTGATTGAAGCCCACCCGTCGCCTGGCGGGCGTTTCCGATGCTCGCCGGCGATAAGCCAGCCTTAGCAGAATCACCCCAACCGCGATCAGCGGCAACGACAGCAGTTGTCCCATGGTCAGCCAGCCGAAGGCGAGATAGCCAAGTTGCGGGTCGGGCTGGCGGACGAACTCGACCAGAAACCGGAACACGCCGTAGCTCAGCGCGAACACGCCCGATACCGCCATGGTCGGGCGCGGTTTGGCGGAGAACAGCCACAGGATCAGGAACAGCGCCACGCCTTCCAACGCCGCCTGGTACAACTGCGAAGGATGGCGCGGCAAACCATCGCCAGTCTGGCGAAACACCATTCCCCACGGTACATCGGTCACCCGCCCCCACAGCTCGCCGTTGATGAAATTGCCGATCCGCCCGAAAAACAGCCCCGGCGTAATCAGCGGCGCGATGAAATCGATCGTCGGCCAAAATTGTTTTTGGTGCTTGCGGGCAAACAGCGCCATCGCCAGCAGCACGCCGAGAAAGCCGCCGTGAAACGACATGCCGCCTTCCCAGACGCGTAACAACGCCAGCGGATCACGCAGGAAGTTGCCGAATCCGTAGAACAGGACGTACCCGACCCGGCCACCCAGAATGACGCCCAAGGCAATGTAGAACACCAGATCGTCCACCTGGGCGGCGGTCCAGCCGGAGCCGGGTCGGTTGGCGCGATAACGGCCCAGCGCCCAGCCGGCCACAAAACCCAGCAGGTACATCAGGCCATACCAGCGCACGTGCAGTGGTCCCAGACTGAACGCCACTGGGTCGAAATCGGGATGAATGAGCATGGAAAACTCCGTGATCGCTCAGCGAAAGATGAGCCAACTCAGATATTGGATTGCCGATCTCTTCAAGCCGGCAACACTCGCGCGAATATCGCCTTGAGATAATCGGTTTCGGGAATGGCGGGATGCACCGGATGATCCGGCCCTTGCCGACCCTGTTCCAGCATCACCAGATTGCGGTCGAGGTGCCGCGATCCCTGCAATAGCGTTTGGATCAGCGTGTCGCGCGACAGCAGTTGCGAGCAGGAGCAGGACACCAATATTCCGTCGCGTTCCAATACTTGCATCGCCATTTCGTTGAGCCGTCGGTAGGCCAGCGCGCCTTCCTTGAAATCCTTGCGGCGCTTGACGAACGCCGGCGGGTCCACGATCACCACGTCGAACCGCTCGCGGGCCTCACGCAAGCTTTTCAGCACCTCGAAGGCGTCGCCTTGGCGGATTTGCACCCGCTCGCCCACGTCGTTCAGCGCCGCGTTGGCCGCTGCCTGTTCCAATGCCGGGACGGAAGAATCCACGCACAGCACTTCCCGCGCGCCGCGCGCCGCCGCCCGAATTCCCCAGGCGCCGACATAGCTGAACACATCCAGTACGCGCTGACCTTGAACGTAGCGATCCAGCCGGGCGCGGTTGTCGCGCTGGTCGTAGAACCAGCCGGTTTTCTGCCCGGTGCGCGGCGAGACCTGGAAGCGTAGCCCGTCTTCCTCGACCGTCAC
>CALGOO010000090.1 GCA_937960715.1 uncultured Candidatus Competibacteraceae bacterium | reverse complement strand
CTTTCCATCTCCGGCCTGGCCCGCCGGCTACCCCGCGCTCGACTGGTTACGCCCGATTCAATTGAGATACTGGCGTATATCGGCAATTGCCCGGTACTGGATTTCGGCGCGGATCAGGGACACGCGATTGATATGATCCAGCGCCCACGCAGTACGGGCAGCACCCTCAAGCTGTTGCTGTTTGCCGACGCCATTAAGCAAGGGTTAATCGCGCCGGATTCGCTGCTGGCGGATGTGCCTGTTAACTACAGCGGCTTTACCCCGCAAAACTTTGGCCATTGCAATGGATTCTCGGGTATTGGACGCACATCTTTACCGTTATTCGGAACGGAGTGGATTTTATGAAAACTCTCTTATGGCTTATGGTGAGCTTGCTGCTGCCTTTTCTTTCCGCTTGCCAACCTGAAGAGAAATCCGCTGGCCCCGCGCCCGCGAACTCCAATCCTCAGAAAGAAGAACAACGCCAGAAACCACCTGGTGAAGAAGTCGTTGCCCCTTCGATCTACCTGCTCAATCATCAGCACTGGACGCCGGTTCTGGTACTCAATTTTGCCAATGAAGTCGCGCCACTTGACAGAGTGGGCAAGGAACCGCTGGAAGCCATTCCCTCGCTCGACCCACCGATGGCCGGCCAGTGGCGCTGGCAAGACCCGTCCCGCCTTGTATTTCAACCAAAAAATAAAACCTTTCAGCCGGAAACGACGTTTAAAATCTCCCTTGATGGGCTGAAGCTCCGCCCTGATTATCGTCTCGCAAGCCAAACTTTTACCTACCACACACCGCCTTTAACCATCGTCCGGTTGGAATGCCGCTGGCAGGATATTCTGATAGCCCCGATGCGGCGCCAACTGGAAGCCGCCGTGGAATTCAACTATGCGGTCTACTACCCTCCCTTCCAGGCTACGGTGGGAGCCAACGTCCCGGTACCATTGCACGATGGCAGCGGATCCAAAATTGTCGTCGGTTCCGATGTCCTGCTACGCCCGGCTGAGGACACGGCGCTGGATTTCCATGCGAACCCCGGCACGGTTTCGCTGCTGTATCAGGATTATCAAGGGCAATATTACGCCGGTGCTCCGGCCACGCTGGTAAAGGGCGCGGATTGCCAGCTTCCCGCGCTGCGCAGTGCCTGGGACAAGATCGAGGAAAAGCCGCTGACACCGCCGACGGTGACCAGCATCGGCGTAGGGTTGAATCAAGGAAAGCTCGAAGTTCGCCTGCAAGGCCATGATCTGACCGAATCGGCGAAAAAAGTATCCGCCGGTGAGGAGGTTAAGAGCGGCATTACGATCAGCCCGAATGCCGAAGGCATCTGGCGCTATGGCGAGTCGGCGGGCGGAGCGGACCTGCTCTTCACCCCGGCCACGCCGGAGACGCTGACTCCTGGAACGACGTATGAAATTGTCGTCGCCAAGGACGTTTTCCCCAAGTTGGTTTTCGATAAACTCACATTCTCGGTCAAGTACGGAAACCCTGGAATGAGCGTTTCCATCGAGAATCTGCAACTGTATAGCGACCTCGTCGATCCCAAAATCAAGCGTGTAACGGCCAGGCTGTCATTCAACTACCCGCCGAGAAAAGACAGCCTGTCGGCAGAAACATCCGTGCGCTTGCGCGAGGAACCAGCCAAGTCATTCGATGATTCAAGGGTGAAGTCCATACCGTTCGATCTGGTGTATGACGATAAAAATCCAAGGCTTGCTTATCTGAAAACCGCCCCGATCACCATCCCGAATGAGCCCGGCGAAATAATGGTCAGAGTCGGGGGAGGCTTGGTTTCGAGCTTGGGCGGCGAACCCATGAGGGGGAGTACTGACCAATCTATCGATATTCCGAGTGCTCAGGATTATCTGAAAGTCACCGAAGCCAGCACCGAGAGCGTGATCCGGAACAACGGCGATATCGAACGCTTGTTGATTCTACAAACCACCGTGCCACTGGTGGAACCCTCCGCATTGGCCAAAGCCGTCGAAGCTTACGTTTTGCCCGATTGCCGCGAAGAAAACCTCGACCGCCCGGCCTTGTGCGAACAGAAGAGCGTTGAGGAATGGGTCAGTCCCGACCAGGTGGATGAAGCCACCCTGAAACTATCGAGTCCCGTCCCGATGGTTTGGCGCGATCCCAACCAGAACGACAAGACCATCCAATTTCTGACCTTCCAGGCGCCGGAAAAGCGCCAGTTGTTCGTCAAGGTCAAGCGGGGAATCGAGAGTGTGGACGGCTTCAAGTTGGCCAAGGATGCCCG
>CALGOO010000089.1 GCA_937960715.1 uncultured Candidatus Competibacteraceae bacterium | reverse complement strand
AAATAATATTATATTATCTATTAGCAATGTATAGATCATAATTGGGTAGACTATATAAGCAACAAAGAAACGAATTATACGCCTTTCGCCTATTGCCTTCCTCCAAATTTTTCGGCGCATATCAAATTTGCTTGCCAGTCGCTTCGGCCGGAACTTATTCCCCCCCTGACACAGGTCTGATAGGGTGAAAAGTAAACATAGAGATATACCCCTGCGATTAATGCAATGGCAGCAACGACCACAATTTTTAATTTATCGTTCATGTTTCCTCAGAGTTCATGGTAAAGAGTTTTCTTTTTGAATAATCCCGATCTACCTACCGGTATGTTTCAGGAAATCAAGAATATTGTAAGCAAGCGAGATTCTCTGAGAGACCGTTTTTATCAGTTCCTCATTAGTGGCGCAATTTGCTGTGTTTGCAATATGATCTTTCAGCGCATGTTCATCGATTGAGAAACCGTGATCTTTCTGGTATTGATCGACGAACTCATACCAGCGGTTCATGTCGGAGTCATGCTTTTTATGCCAAGTATCCTGAGCGATCCAGGCGTTCAATTTCTCTTGGGCTGCTGTTGATAAAATCATTGTTGAGTCCTCTTGATCGAGTGCCTAACGTAGAAGTAACCGGCCTTGCACGGCCTTATGCGCAAGGTCCGGTTGACTGCCGGGTTGGGGGTCAGCGGTCATGAGCGACAGAGAGGTTTTCATAGATTGGCTCTCCCTGCTGCTGTGGCACTGGCAAGGCGGCAACCCCGTATCACCCGATGCATTGGCGGAAAGGATCATGGATGTTTTGGACGAGCATCAAAAATCCGTTTCGCTACCGTCGGCGCATCGGCTCCCAGACGTAACAGAGCTTCTGCAAGAGATGGGAAAGCCTTCAAGTCGTACTGAAAGCTTTTCACCTCATGAATGTCAGGATGGGTGTCCAGCCGAATGAACGAATACACCCCATCAACTACCGGCGCATCAGTAAGGGCGCCATGTATGAGGTCGTGGCGCGTTTGCGTAATAGCCTCAAAGTCTCTGAGGAGAGATTCGATTTCAGTACGGAACGGAGCCAGAGCGGATATGTGTTCGGCACACTCCTTAACGAAGGCGATCTTTGATGCAAGTGGTTTAGGCATCTTCTTGAACTTCGGCAGCTTGCTCCCACCGTATGACCGGAAAAGCGTATTTACGAGAAGCTCAAGAGATTGTTCGCAGTGGCCCCAATTGACCACGACGAACCCAATCGTCTTGAACAGCGACTCGGCATTGGTTCCCGGCTTGACCCCTGGCAGTGCAATATTCATGAAGACCCCCAACAGTTGGTTAGGCAGAATAGGTTAATATCGCAATAGGCAGAATAGGCCATAACAGTGCTACACAGAAACTTTGCCCTATCACTACTCACCTTTCCCTACTGCCTTATACCGCCTTGGATACGCTTGTCAGGCGATAGTCTCAAGGATACAGCACCCTCGACACACTCTCCAAGTATTGAATCTTTATCCCTCACCCCCTCTCCCAACGCGGGAGAGGGGGTGTCGATATCGCTACTTGTCAATCCCCGTCATCTGCCGATACCAGGCGCGGTGATGCTGCCGGGCCCAGGCGCGGGTGACCGTGCCGTACCACATGGCGCGGATGGTGCTCCTGACCCAGATGGAGGCGTAAACGTGGAGCATGATGAGGCCGATCATCACCGCCGCCGTGGCGGCATGAACCACCGCCGCCCAGCGGACCTGTTCCACGGGGAAGTGGAACCAGGCCCGCCACAGCGCGATGCCGGATACCAGCAGCAGCACCGTGCCCAGCACCAGCAACCAGAACAGCAGCTTTTGCCCGCCGTTGTACTTGCCCTGCTCCGGCATGTTCTGGTCGTCGCCGCTCACCATCTCGCCGATGCGTCCCAGCCATTGCCAATCCACCTTCCCCATCGTGTTCAGCTTCCAGAATTGCAGCACCATCAGCAGAAAGGCCACCGCCATCACCACCCCGAACCAGGGATGCAGGATGCGGGTCCAGGTGCTGCTGCCGAACAGCATCGTGAACGGCCAGAAGGCCGGATGAAACAGCACCAGCCCGGACAGCCCGGCGAGGATGAAGCCGATCCCCACGATCCAGTGGGTCACCCGTTCCGATGCCGTGTACCGATCGAGATCATTCGGGTCGCGTCTCATTTTCCACCTCCTTCTCGGTTTCCTTGGAAATTTCGTTCGGCCCCTTCATCACGTAGTGGATCAGGCTGGCCAGCACCCCCGCCGCCATCACACCGATGGCCAGCGGCTTGGTCCATCCTTTCCACACCTCGACCAGCGGACTGATCGCCGGATCCTGGGGCAGACCCGCGTACCATTCCGGATGATCGGCGTGCTGGAGCACGTACATCACGTGGGTACCCCCCACGCCCGGCGGATCGTACAGGCCGGCGTTCGCAAAGCCGCGCGACTGGAGATCGGCGATGCGTTGTTCCGCGTGCTCCTTCATGTCCTCCTTGCTGCCGAAATGAAGCGCCCCGGTGGGACAGGTCTTGATGCAGGCCGGGACCTGGCCCACCGCCACCCGGTCGGAGCACAGGGTGCATTTGTACGCCTTGTGGTCCTGGTCGGAGAGGCGCGGAATGTTGAACGGACAGCCGGTCAGGCAATAGCCGCAGCCGATGCAGTGCTCCTGATGGAACTCGACGATGCCGTTGGCGTACTGCACGATGGCCCCCGGCGCGGGACAGGCCTTGAGACAGCCCGGGTCCTGGCAGTGCATGCAGCCGTCCTTGCGGATCAGCCATTCCAGCCGCCCGTCGTTCTCCATCTCGGTGAAGCGCATAACGGTCCACGCTTTCGCCGTCAGGTCGGGCGGATTGTCGTATACCCCCACGCAGTATCCCACCTCCTGGCGCAAGTCGTTCCACTCCATGCAGGCGACCTGACAGGCCTTGCAGCCGATGCATTGGGAAATGTCAATCAGCTTGGCCACCTCGACAGCTTCGCGGGCCTGGGGCATCGGGGTGGTGGTCGCCGAACGGCGGCGGATATCCAATGATTGCCATACCATGACGACCTCCTCATGCCTTCTCGATGTTCACCAGGAACGCCTTGAACTCCGGCGTCTGGCTGTTGGCGTCGCCGACGAACGGGGTCAGGGTGTTGGTGATGTAGCCCGGATGGGTGACGCCCCGGAAGCCCCAGTGGATCGGCATGCCGACGGTGTGGATCTTCCGGCCGTCCACCTCCAGCGTCCGCAACCGCTTGGTCACCACCGCGACCGCGACGATCTGGCCACGGGTGGAACGTACTCGCACCCGGTCGCCGTTGGCGATGCCCTTCTCCCGCGCCAACTCCTCCCCGATCTCCACGAATTGCTGCGGCTGGGTGATGGCGTTCAGCAGCGAGTGCTTGGTCCAGAAGTGGAAATGTTCCACCAGCCGGTACGTGGTGGCGACATACGGAAAGTCCTTGGCCTTGGCGAACGATTCCAGATCGCCCGGATAAACCCGCGCGGCGGGATTGCTGACCGCCTTGGGGTTGTTCGGATGCATCGGATTGCCGTCCAGCGGGGTTTCGAACGGCTCGTAGTGCTCGGGCAGCGGGCCGTCGACCATCCGCTCGGGGGCGAACAGCCGCGCCACGCCTTCCGGGTTCATGATGAACGGCATCACCCCCTCTTCCGGCCTGGCGTCCGGCCGCATGTCGGGAATGTCGTTGCCGCCCCACTTGGCGCCGTCCCACTTGATCACCGCGCGGCTGGGATCCCAGGGTTTGCCCGCCAGGTCGCAGGAGGCCCGGTTGTAGAGGATCCGGCGGTTAGCCGGCCAGGCGAAACCCCAGTTCAGCGTCTGGCCGAGACCGGTCAGATCGGCCGGATCGCGGCGGGCGGTGAGATTGCCGGCCTGGGACCACATCCCGCAGTAGATCCAGTTGCCGGACGCGGTGCTGCCGTCGTCGCGCAGTTGGGCGAAGCCGGCCAACTGCTCGCCGGCCTTGGCGAGGACCTTGGTCGGGTCCTTCGGGTCGGTCACGTCCGCCAGCGCCTTGCCGTTGATCTCCATGGCGATTTCCTCGGGATGCGGTCGCCGGGGAATCCGATAAGGCCAGGCCAAACCGAGCACGGGATCGGGGAACGCCCCGCCGTCCTTCGCGTACAGCGCCCGCAAGCGCGCGAACAGGCCGCCGACGATGTCCAGGTCGCTCCTCGCCTCGCCGGGACCGTCGGCCGCTTTCCAGTGCCACTGGATGACCCGACCCGAGTTGGTGAAGGAGCCGTCCTGCTCGGCGAAGCAGGTGGACGGCAGCCGGAACACTTCGGTCTGGATCGCGGCCGGATCGGCGGGATTGAACTCGCCGTAGTCCTTCCAGAACTCGGCGGTTTCGGTCGCCAGCGGATCGATCACCACCAGGTATTTCAGCTTGGCCAGGCCGGCGGAGACCTTGGCCTTGTGCGACACCGAGGCCAGCGGGTTGAAGCCCTGGCAGAAGAAGCCGTTCATCTTGCCCTGGTGCATCCGCTCGAACAGCGCCAACACGTCGTAGGCGGCGTCCTTCTTCGGCAACCAGTCGTAGCAGAACTGGTTCTCCGCCGTGGCGGCGCTGCCGTACCAGGACTTCATCAGGCTGGTGTGCCACTTCGGGAAGTTCTGCGGGAAGTTCATCTGGTTGGGCCGCAACGGCTTGGGCGTGCGTTTGGCCAGATACTCCTGGCGGGTCTTGTCCGCGTCCGCCGGCGCGCTCAGATAGCCCGGCAGCACCTCGGAATAGAGGCACTGGTCGGTGATGCCCTGCACGTTGGCGTGGCCGCGCAGCGCGTTGACACCGCCGCCCGCCATCCCCATGTTGCCCAGCAACAACTGGATCATGGCCATGGTGCGGATGTTCTGCGAACCGACCGTGTGCTGGGTCCAGCCCAGCGCGTAGCAGATGGTCATGGTCCGGTCCGGCGCGGCGGTGTCGGCGATCATCTCGCAGATCTTGAGGAAGTCGGCCCGCGGCGTCCCGGTGACCTGACTGACCACTTCCGGGGTGTAGCGGGCGTAATGCCGCTTCATGATCTGGAACACGCAGTTCGGACTTTGCAGGGTCTCGTCGATCTTGACGAAGCCTTGGCCGTCGAGCTGGTATTGCCAGGTGGCGGGGTCGTATTTGCGCTTGGCGGCGTCGTAGCCCGAGAACAGGCCGTCCTCGAACTGGAAGCCCTCGTTGATCAGAAAGGCGGCGTTGGTGAACGCCTTGACGTACTCGTGATGGATTTTGTCGTTGGCCAGCAGGTAATGAATGACCCCGCCCAGAAAGGCGATGTCGCTGCCGGCGCGAATGGGCGCGTAGAAATCGGAGACCGCCGCGGAGCGCGTGAAGCGCGGGTCCACGACGACGAGCTTGGCCTTGCGGCTGGCCTTGGCTTCCACCACCCACTTGAACCCGCAGGGGTGTGCCTCGGCGGCGTTGCCGCCCATGACCAGGACTAAATCAGCGTTCTTGATGTCCACCCAATGGTTGGTCATCGCGCCACGCCCGAACGTCGGAGCCAGACTGGCCACCGTCGGGGCGTGTCAGATGCGCGCCTGGGTGTCGAGGGTGACGACGCCGAGGCCGCGCAGCACCTTGTGCGTCAGGTAACCGGCCTCGTTGCTGGCGGCGGAACTGGCCAGGAAGCCGGTGGTGTTCCAGCGGTTGACCGTCACGCCGTCGGCATTGGTCTTGATGAACTGGGCGTCCCGGTCGGCCTTCATGTGCCGGGCGATACGGTCGAGCGCTTCGTCCCAGGTGATGCGCTTCCATTCGCTGGCGCCGGGCTCGCGTACTTCCGGATGCTTCAGCCGGTTGGCGCTGTGGATCATGTCCAGCAGGCCGGCGCCTTTCGGGCAGAGGGTGCCGCGATTGACCGGATTGTCCGGGTCGCCCTCGATATGGATGATCTCGGCCCTGGCGTTCTTGGATTTGTCGCCGAGGGAGTAGATCAACACGCCGCAACTCACCGAACAGTAGGGACAGGTGTTGCGGGTTTCGGTGGTGCGGGACAGCTTGAAATTGCGGATTTCCGCCAGCGCCGGCTGGGGCGAGAATCCCAGCATCGCCAGGCTGGAGCTGCCCAGCCCGGCGGCGGTGACCTTGAGGAACTGTCGTCGGGTGACGTTCATTGTTCTTTCTCCTCTGCCCTTGCCTCGAACCCGTGGGGATCGGGATTCGAGTCTTCGCGGGTACCTGCCGGCGGGTCCGGGCGGCGCTTCCGAGGATGGACGCACCGCCGGGACAGGGTCAGGCCGGCCCCGCGCCTGTCACTCGTGGAAATAACTTCCAGGCGACAGTTTCAGTATAGCCAGATTTCGTCCCTGTCAACATCGCGAACGCATGATGAACGATTAGCTGAAATCTTTCATAAACTCAGTTGATTTTCAGCAATGAAAATACCCGGTTCAGCCCGCCAGAAGCTACGCAAAAACGGCTCTTATACTAATTCTGAATAGATTTTCGTCATTCCCGCGAAGGCGGGAATCCAGTCAGCCACCGAACAACTGGATACCCGCTTTCGCGGGTATGACGAATGGAACAGTTTTTGACCCCTAAAAAACAAAACC
>CALGOO010000088.1 GCA_937960715.1 uncultured Candidatus Competibacteraceae bacterium | reverse complement strand
GCCACCAACCCCGCCATCACCCAGCAGGGCTACAAGATGGTGTTCCGCACCATCGGCACCGACGACCAGCAAGGCCCGACCGCCGGCAAGTACATCGCCGGGACGATCAAGCCCAAGAAGCTGGCGATCATCCACGACAAGCAGCAATACGGCGAGGGCATCGCCAAGGAAGTCGACAAGACCGTCAAGGCCGCCGGGATCACGCCCGTGTTGTTTGAGGGCGTCAACAAGGGACAGACCGACTTTTCGGCGCTGATCACCAAGATGAAGAAGGAAGGCGTGGATTTCGTCTACTACGGCGGCTATCACCCGGAGCTGGGCCTGCTGCTGCGCCAGTCGCGCGAGCAAGGCTTCGACGCCAAGTACATGGGGCCCGAGGGCGTCGGCAACAAGGACATCAGCGCCATCGCCGGCCCGGCCTCGGAAGGGCTGCTGGTGACCCTGCCGGCCGATTTCAGCACCGACCCCGCCAACGCCGCGCTGGTCAAGGCGTTTCAGGACAAGAAGCAAGACCCCACCGGTCCGTTCGTGATGCCGGCCTACGCGGCGGTGCAGATCATCGCCGACGCGATCAAGGGCGCCAAGACCGAGGATGCCGTCAAACTGGCCGACTACATCCACAAGAACAGCTTCCAGACGCCCATCGGCAAAGTGGCCTTCCGGGATAACGGCGACCTGAAGGAATTCCAGTTCGTCATCTTCACCTGGCACGCCGACGCCACCAAGACGCCGGTCAAATAACCGGACGACCGCCAAGGGCGAGGTTCAAAAAACCCCGCCCTTTGCTTTTCATGGCGCTTTGCATCCCTGCGCTCTGTCTTCCACCACTTCAGCACGGCGGCCATGTCCGGTTTCTCCCTCCTCGAATTCATCCAGCAGATCATCAACGGCCTGACCCTGGGCAGCATCTACGCCCTGATCGCCATCGGCTACACCATGGTCTACGGCATCATCGGCATGATCAACTTCGCCCACGGCGAAATCTACATGATCGGCGCCTACGTCGGCCTGCTGGTCATCACCGCGCTGGGGTTGTTCGGCGTGGGCAGCATCTCGGCGATCTTGCTGGTGACGCTGGCCATCAGCATCCTGGTCACCGGCTCCTACGGCTGGACCGTGGAGCGGCTGGCGTACCGGCCGCTGCGCGGCAGTCCCCGGCTGGTGCCGCTGATTTCGGCCATCGGCGTATCGATCTTTTTGCAAAACTACGTCCAACTCGGCCAGGGTGCCCGCGACGTGTCGATGCAGCCGGTGCTGACCGGTGGCTGGCGTTTCGGACCAGACGACGGATTTCAAGTTTATCTGTCCTACATGCAGGTATTGATCGCGGTCGTAACCGTGGCATTCATGACCGGCCTGACTCTGTTCATCGCCCGTTCGCGGCTGGGCCGCGCCTGTCGCGCCTGTTCCGAGGATCGGGCCATGGCCAATCTGCTCGGCATCGACACCGACCGGGTCATCGCCCTCACCTTCGTGCTGGGCGCGGCGCTGGCGGCGGTGGCCGGCGTGCTGGTCAGCATGTACTACGGTCTGGTCAATCCTTTCATCGGCTTCATCGCCGGCCTGAAGGCGTTCACGGCGGCGGTGCTGGGTGGCATCGGCAGTATTCCCGGCGCGATGCTGGGGGGGGTGGTGCTGGGGCTGGCCGAAAGCTTTGCCTCGGCCTATCTGCAAACCGAATACAAGGACGTGGTGGCGTTCGCGCTGTTGATTCTGGTGTTGCTGGTCCGTCCCACCGGCCTGCTGGGCCGCCCGGACGTGGAGAAGGTGTAATGCGCCGCACGGTCTCCGATGCTCTGCTGGCCGCGCTTTTGACCGCCGTATTGCTCGTTCCGATTTTCGGTTTGCGCATCCATGTGGACGGCGTCAACGTCTCGCTGAATCGCACGCCGATGCCGGTGATCGTCGCCGTCGTGGTCGTCTTCCTGTTGCGGCTGTTTCGGCAACCGCTGGAGCAGGCTTGGACAACTCTGCGCGTCCCGGATGCCTGGCGCCAGAACTCGCTTGCGGATGTTTGGAACCGCGCCAGGCAACAACCGCGCTATCGGTTGGCGTTTTGGATTCTATTGCTAGTCGCCGCCATCGTTTGGCCGTTCACCGCCTCGCGCGGCGCGGTGGACGTGATGACGCTGGCGCTGATCTACGTGATGCTGGGGCTGGGCTTGAACATCGTGGTCGGTTTCGCCGGTCTGCTGGTGCTCGGTTACGCCGCGTTCTACGCGGTCGGCGCCTACGCCTACGCCTATCTTGCCCAACAATACGGCCTGTCGTTCTGGCTCTGCTTGCCCGTCGCCGGGGCGCTGGCGGCGCTGACCGGCTTTTTGCTCGGTTTGCCGGTGCTGCGGCTGCGGGGCGACTATCTGGCCATTGTCACCCTGGGCTTCGGCGAAATCACTCGTCTGTTGCTGAACAATCTCAACGCCATCACCGGTGGTCCGGACGGGATCGGCAATATCCCGCGCCCGACCCTGTTCGGGCTGGAGTTCAGCCGCCGGGCCAGCGAGGGCGGCGCGACGTTTCACGAATTCCTCGGCCTCGACTACAGCGGCGATTACGCGGTGATCTTCATGTATCTACTGGGACTGGCTCTGGTCCTGGCGATCCTGTTCATCATCAACCGTCTGCTGCGAATGCCGCTGGGCCGGGCCTGGGAGGCGCTGCGCGAGGACGAAATCGCCTGTCGCTCGCTGGGCCTGAGCCCGACCGCGATCAAGCTGTCCGCGCTGACGCTGAGCGCCGCCTTCGCCGGCTTTGCCGGGGCCTTCTTCGCCGCCCGTCAGGGCCACATCAACCCCGAGTCCTTCACCTTCATCGAATCGGCCATGGTGCTGGCCATCGTCGTGCTGGGCGGAATGGGCTCGCAAATCGGCGTGGTGCTGGCGGCCGTCGCCATCACCGCCCTGCCGGAACTGGCGCGCGAGTTCGACGAATATCGGATGCTGGCCTTCGGGCTGGTCATGGTGCTGATGATGATCTGGCGGCCGCAGGGTTTGGTGCCCGCCGCGCGGCCCCGGCTGGAAATGCCGGAACGTCCGGAGGCTTCGCGATGAGCCTCGAATCGAACCGGGCTCTCGCCGCCGAGCCGGCCGGTCCTCTCTTGCTGGAAGTGCGCAATCTGAGCATGCGTTTCGGCGGTTTGCTGGCGGTGGACAACGTCCATTTCGATGTCTGTCGCGGCCAGATTTTCGCCATCATCGGTCCCAACGGCGCCGGCAAAACCACGGTGTTCAACTGCGTCGGCGGTTTCTATCGGCCCACCACCGGCACGGTGGCGCTGGACGGCCAGGCCATCGACCATTTGCCCAGCCATCGCATCGCCCGCTTGGGCCTGGTGCGCACCTTCCAGAACGTGCGGCTGTTCAAGACCATGACCGTGGTCGAGAACCTGCTGGTGTCGCAGCACGTCCAGTTGGAAACGCGGCTGTTGTCCGGTCTGTTTAAAACCCCGAAGTATCGCCGCGCCGAAGCCGAGGCGCTGGATCGGGCCGCGTTCTGGCTGGAAAAGGTCGGCTTGTTGTCCGTCGCCAACCGCGAAGCCGGCAATCTCGCCTACGGCCAGCAACGGCGGCTGGAAATCGCCCGCTGCATGATCACCCATCCCAAGCTGCTGATGCTGGACGAACCGGCGGCTGGCCTCAACCCGCAGGAAACCCGCGATCTGGACCGGCTGATCAACGCGCTGCGCGCCGAACACGACGTCGCCGTGCTGTTGATCGAACACGACATGAGCCTGGTGATGGGGATTTCCGACGAAATCCTGGTCATGGAATACGGTCGGCCCATCGCCACCGGCGACCCCGCCGCCATCCGCAGCGATCCTCGCGTCATCAAGGCTTATTTGGGAGAAGAGTGATGATGCTGAAGCTGGAGAACGTCCATACCCTCTACGGCCAGATCGAAGCTCTCAAAGGCGTGTCGCTGGACGTGCATCCCGGCGAGATCGTCACCCTGATCGGGGCCAACGGCGCCGGCAAAAGCACCTTGCTGATGACGATCTGCGGCTCGCCGCACGCCAGCAAGGGCGCGGTCCTGTTCGAGGGACAGGACATCACTCGCAAGCCGACCCACGTCATCATGCAGTGCGGGCTGGCGCTGGTGCCGGAAGGACGGCGCATTTTCCCCGGCCTGACCGTGCAGGAAAACCTGCAAATGGGCGGGTTCTTCGCCGACAAGGCGCGGCTGGACACCGATCTGGAGCGGGTGTTCGCCCTGTTTCCGCGCCTCAAGGAACGGCGCAACCAGCGCGGCGGCACCCTGTCCGGCGGCGAGCAGCAGATGCTGGCCATCGGGCGCGGTTTGATGAGCCGACCCAACCTGCTGCTGCTGGACGAACCGTCGCTGGGGCTGGCGCCGATCATCATCGCCCAGATCTTTCAGATCCTGAAGGAAATCCGCGAGGAAGGCGTGACCATCTTCCTGGTGGAACAAAACGCCCACCGCGCCCTGCAACTGGCCGACCGGGGTTACGTGCTGGAAAACGGCCGCATCGTACTGGCCGACACCGGCGCCAACCTGCTGGCCAACGACGAGGTACGGAAGGCGTACTTGGGGGGCTGAGCGCGCTCGATCCGGTCCGCGCTCAGGGCGCCGTCAACAGCATCCCCTCGACCGGCGTGACGCCGCGCCCGTCGGGGCCGACGAACTCGAACGGCACGGAAACCAGTTCCATCCCGGCGTTGCGCTGGATCGCGAAGTGCAAGTGCGGGCCAGTGGAATAGCCGGTATTGCCGGAATTGGCTAGCCAGGCGCCCCGCTCCACCCGCTGCCCAGGACTGACCCGCACCGAGTTCGCTTGCAGGTGCGCGTACACCGCCATGGTGCCGTCGGCGTGGAGAACCCGCACCGCGTTGGCCCGCTCCCGATACTTTTCATCCGGGCCGCCGTCCAGGAAATCGGCGGCGAACTCCATGACGACGCCTTCGCGGGTGGCGCGAACCGGCGTGCCCAACGGCATGCCGATATCCACCGCATAACGGCTTTGCGGGTGCTGGTGGCTGAAGGCCCCGTTGAAAGCCTGACCGATCGGGAATCGCTGTCCCGACGCGAACGGCGGCGCATAAGGCTGGTCCGGTTTATGCGTGGCGGCGGGATCACCCAACACCGCCCGCACCTGGTAGGCGTAGCGCCAGCGCGAGCCAGTCGACCTGAGATTGACCATCGGTGTTTCCGCGCGCGCTGGCGCCACCACCCGCGCCGGCAGCGATGGACGGACCTCCATGTTTTCGATCCTTTCGCCGCTGATTTCCACCTCGACGGGACCGTAATAATCGTTGATCACCGTCAGTATCGGCGCGTCCGTGGTACCGCGATTGCGAACGCTGACCTTGGCCGGCAGTTCGCTGACCGGCAACTGTTTCACTTCGACCGGAGTGCTGGCATTTTCGGGTGGCCGGTCGGTAAATACCCATGCACCGGAAGCGTCCTGATATTTGTACAGGCTCTTGGTCAGCGCCGGTCGCGCGCCAGGCAAACTCAGCAGCACGATCAGCGCCGCCGCTTTCAGCCGGGTCAACCGTCGGCGCCGCCGCTGGGGTCTGGGGTATCGCCTGCTCACACGCGTCATCGGTCGTTGAAATAGTGAACATGCACGCCTTCCTGGTCGCTCTTGGCCAGCGCCACCATCCGGGCGGCGACGAGTTCCGCCGCGACCGGTCGATAGCGGCTGAAGGACCCCCACAGAAACAGCGACCAGAGCGGCGCGAAGGACTTGCTCCAGTCCTCGGTCGGACGGGGTTCGGGACGCTCGCCCAACAGCAACGAAGGCCGCAGAACATGCACGGCCTGAAACGGCAGCTCACTGACCGCCGCCTCGGCACGTCCCTTGATCCGGTTGTAGAACACCGGCGAACCGGGATCGGCGCCAACCGCCGACACCAGCACGAATCGGAGCACGCCCCGCGCCGCCGCCAGTCGGGCCAGCTCGGCCACATAAATATGATCCACCTTGGCGAAAGCCTCGGGCGAACCCGCGATCCGATGGGTCGTGCCAAGGCAACACAGCGCAACGTCGGTGTCGATGGCCTCGGCGTGGCGGTCAAGATGGTCGAAGTCCACCACCTGCGTCGTCAGTTTCGGATCGATGCGCGCCAGGGGCCGGCGGGCGAAAACCGTCACCCGCCCGATGCCCTCGTCCGCCAGCAGTTGGTTCAGGCAATGCCCGCCGACCAGGCCGGTCGCGCCCGCCAGCAAGACCCGGATTTCCGTTCGCCGTTGCGCTGTCATCGTTCTCTAGTCCTCCAGTTGGAAACGCACGATTCGACCGTCTGCCGGATCGCCGCGGGGCGAATGGCGCTATCCCCGCTTTCCCGCCTTTAAGGATAGTCACCCCCGGTGGATTTTCGGGGAAGACCGTGGGTTCCAGGACCGAGAACGCTGCTACACTGGCCATGCCCGTCCCTTTCATGGAGAACCGCGACATGCTTCGATTCCTGCTCGCTGGCCTGCTGCTGTTGAACGGCGCTGCCCTGGCCGCCGACCAGACCCTGGTGGTCTACAACTGGGCGGAATACCTGCCCAAGAAGGTGCTCCAGCAGTTTACCCAGGAAACCGGCATCAAGGTGCGCTATTCGACCTACGACAGTAACGAGGCGATGTACGCCAAGGTCAAGACCGTCAAGGGCGAGGGCTACGACGTGCTCGTGCCGTCCACCTACTACGTGGACCGGATGCGTCGGGAGGGGTTGTTGCAAAAGATCGACAAGTCCCGGCTAAGTCAATTCGGCCATCTCAATCCGCGCCTGCTGAACCAACCCTACGATCCTCATAACGATTACAGCATTCCCTACCTGTGGGGCACGACCGGTATCGCCTACGACGCCGCCCGGCTGTCGCCCGGCCAGTTGACTCGCTGGGCCGATCTCTGGGAGCCGGCCTATAAGAACAAGCTGCTGTTATTGAACGACATGCGCGAAGTATTCTCAATGGGGCTGAAATTGCTGGGCCACTCGATCAACACCACCGACGAAAATCAGATTCGCGCCGCTTACGAGAAGTTGGCCGAACTGATGCCGAACGTGCGGATCTTCGACGCGGAATCGCCCAAGACCAAATTCCTGGCGCGGGAAGTCGTAGCGGGAATGCTTTGGAACGGCGAGGCCTACATGGCGGGCCGGGAGAACGCCCATATCAAATACGTCTATCCCCAGGAAGGCCCGATGATGTGGATGGACAATTTGGCGATTTCCGCCGGCGCCAACAACGTGGACGGCGCCCATCGGTTCATCGATTTCGTGCTGCGGCCGGACATCGCCAAGCAGATCAGCGAGGAAGTGGGCTATTCCTCGCCCAATTTGGCCGCCATTCAACTGTTACCCGAGAAAGTGCGGAACAATCCGACGGTCTATCCCTCCGACAAGGATCTGAGAAACGCCGAGTTCCAGGCCGACGTCGGCGCGGCCCTGCCGATCTACGATCGGTACTGGCAACGCTTGAAGACCCGGCGTTAAGGACGGCGGAATCGATCCCCCCTCGATCAAGGGCCGTCCAGTACACGTATCTCCAACCAATTGATTCGATTATTATTAACAACCAGGGAATCCCGTTCCCCCTTGTGGGGGAGGGCGAGGGAGGGGGGGTAGGGTTGAATCACAACTCCTTGAATGATGGCAGGCTGATCGGTCAACCCCCCACCCCAACCCTCCCCCGCAAGGGGGGAGGGAGACTGGTGTGTAATCGACAGCGATCAAGGGGGGTCAATAACGCTGGGGAAATTCAGGCCGCGCTGGTCAACCGCTCGTATTTAGCTTGTAACTGATCGGGAGTTTCCGAATGCTTCGGGTCCGGGATGATGCAATCCACCGGACAAACCTCGATGCACTGCGGGGTGTCGAAGTGTCCCACGCACTGGGTGCAAAGGTTCGGATCGATCTCGTAGATTTCATCGCCCTGGGAAATCGCTTCGTTGGGGCACTCCGGCTCGCACACGTCGCAATTGATGCATTCGTCGGTGATCATCAGCGCCATGGTTGGCTCCTCGTTTTGTTTTGTGCAACCCACGGTCGGCGGGAATCCGCCGACGACATACGCTCAAATCCGACCTGCCCGCGACCGGCCAGGGCAGATTTCCGAGCATTTTACTCAATTATTTTCGCGATGCGAATTTTGCCGCCAGCGCCGCCTCCACCTTGGGGTGAACGAACGGCGCGATGTTGCCGCCCAGCTTGGCGACTTCACGGACCAGGCTGGAGGAAATGAAGGCGTACTGCTCGGCGGGGGTCAGGAAAATCGACTCGATCAGGGGATTCAACCGGCGGTTCATGCTGGCCAACTGAAACTCGAATTCAAAATCGGAGACGGCGCGCAAGCCGCGCATCAGGACGTTGGCGCCAATGCTCTTGGCATAGTTCACCAACAAGATGTCAAAGCCGCGCACCTCGACATGGGGTAGATGCGCCACCACTTCGTTGGCCAGCGCCACCCGCTCTTCCAACGAGAACAGCGGTTGCTTGTTGGGGTTGGCGGCGACGCTGACGATCAGCCGATCGAACATGCGAGCGCCGCGCTCGATCAGATCGGCGTGGCCGTTGGTGATGGGATCGAAGGTGCCGGGGTAGATGGCGACAACGGACATCGGCGGTTCCTGGCGGTGTCAAAAACTGCGCCGATTATCGGGAAAGCCGACTGGCAAGGCAACCGCGAACTGGCTACTCCCATGATCCGAGCGCCTATACGAACACCACGCTCCAGCATGGGATTCCTTACCACCTGTCGGTTTAAGCTTAACCTTAATACGTTGGGTAAGCTGAAAAGCAGACCTTCAAGGCTGCCATGGACCGGCAAGCGTCTTGGGTCGTAAGCGTTCAGACCCCTCCCCCCCAGCGGGGGGAGGTTGCCCTCCCCCCAACCCCCTCCCGCTGGGAGGGGGAGTGAACGGTTACCTTGGGTCAACAAGCTTTCGGAAGGATTTCTGGCGACGGCCGATCGCTGCGGCACGGTCACGGTCCCGGCCATGCGATTGGGTCTCGTGCATCGCGTTAGCGCCCCATTTCCGGGCACATTTCCCAATCCGCGCCATTTTGCGCCATCGCGATCAAGACCACGCACCATTATAAGGCGCGAGGTTGCTTCGTTATCGAAAGAAATTAATTAACCTATTAATAGGTCTGATATTTATCATTTGGCATACTCCTTGATGCGCTGCCCTCCAAGTTCGCATTCCGGCGAACCGATCAACCACGATACGAGGGCTACGCATGACGAAGACGATGCCGAAGTTTCTCCCTTGGCTGCTGGGCGGTGCGCTGACGCTGGGCGCCGCGCTGGCCCACGCCGCCGACACCATCAAGGTCGGCGTCCTGCATTCGCTGTCCGGCACCATGGCGATCAGCGAAACCACGTTGAAGGACACCGTGCTGATGCTGGTGGACCAGCAGAACAAGAAAGGCGGCTTGCTCGGCAAGAAACTGGAAGCCGTGGTGGTCGATCCGGCTTCCAACTGGCCGTTGTTCGCCGAGAAGGCGCGCGAACTGCTGCAAAAGGAAAAGGTGGCGGTGGTGTTCGGCTGCTGGACCTCGGTCTCGCGCAAGTCGGTGCTGCCGGTGTTCGAGGAACTGAACGGCATCCTGTTCTACCCGGTGCAGTACGAGGGCGAGGAATCCTCCAGAAACGTGTTCTACACCGGTGCCGCGCCCAACCAGCAGGCGATTCCGGCGGTGGATTACCTGATGAAGGATCTGGGCGTGAAGCGCTGGGTGCTGGCGGGTACCGATTACGTCTATCCCCGCACCACCAACAAGATTCTGGAAGCCTATCTCAAGGCCAAGGGCGTCAAGGACGAGGACATCCTGATCAACTACACGCCGTTCGGTCATTCCGACTGGCAATCCATCGTCGCCGACATCAAGAAATTCGGTTCCGCCGGCAAGAAAACCGCCGTGGTGTCCACCATCAACGGCGACGCCAACGTGCCGTTCTACAAGGAACTGGGCAACCAGGGCGTTTCCGCCAAGGATATTCCGGTCGTCGCCTTCTCGGTCGGCGAGGAGGAACTGTCCGGCATCGACACCAAGCCGCTGGTCGGCCATCTCGCGGCCTGGAACTATTTCATGAGCATCAAGAACAAGGCCAACGACGCCTTCATCAAGGACTGGCACGCCTTCATCAAGAACCCGAAGCGGGTCACCAACGATCCAATGGAAGCGCACTACATCGGCTTCAACATGTGGGTCAAGGCGGTGGAGAAGGCCAAGACCACCGACCCGGACAAGGTCATCGACGCGATGATCGGCATCGAGTTTCCGAACCTGACCGGTGGCGTTGCCAAGATGCTGCCTAATCACCATCTCACCAAGCCGGTGTTCATCGGCGAAATTCAGGCCGACGGTCAGTTCGACGTGGTGTGGAAGACCAAGGATCTGGTGCCGGGCGACGCTTGGTCCGACTTCCTGCCCGGCAGCAAGGACATCATCGCCGACTGGGCCGACCCCAAGATCAAGTGCGGTAATTACAACACCGTCACCAAGACCTGCTCCGGCCAGAACTACAAGTAAGCCGAATCCGCCCTCCCTTTCTATCTTTCCTTACCCCTCTCCTACGGGGAGAGGGGTGGGGGGTGAGGGTGCGCCGGTATCCTTCCAAGCCCTTTACCCGAGGCTTCGCCCATGCCTTCCCGCACGCCAAGTCGCGCCGGGTTCTTCGCGCTCGCGTTCGCGCTGCTGGCTCTGTTCGGCGCTTCGCCCGCCCGTGCGGCCGACGACGATTCGGTGCGCACCATTCTGGCGCAACTGCGCGACGCCGATTTCGACGGCAAGACCGAGATGATCGAAAAGCTGGTGGCGCTGGATCATCCCCGGATCGCCACGATCCTGAAAGCGTTGTCCGACAGCCGTTTGTACTATCAGGAAGAGGGAGATCGAGTGGTGATCGGCCTCGGCGACGCCGCCGACATCGCCATCGAGGATGCGGTCAGTGGCGCGGCCCTCGGCCAAGTCGGCAAGCGTGATCTGGATCGGATCACGGCCAACAATCGCTTGCGCAGCCTGATCGAAGATCGTCTGGCCAGCCTGGGGCTCGCCAGCGCCGATCCCCGGCAACGCAAGGCGGCGGTAGAAGCCTTCCTGCGCAATCCCGATCCGGCGGGCGCCGAACGGTTGCGGGCGCGACTGGCGGTCGAAACGGACAGTGGAATCAAGGAGCTGTTGTGGCTGGCATTGGCATTGGCCGATTTGGCCAGCGACGACGCGACCGTCCGCGCCAAAGCCGCGACCGCGTTGGGCGGGCGGATGGAAACCGAGATTCGCGGTCCCCTCGCCCGGATGGCGGCCGAGGACGGCGATCCCGCTGCCAAGGAAGCCGCCCGCATCGCCCTGGCCCGCACCGAGTTCCGCCTGCAAATGCTGGGCTGGGCCGAAACCCTGTTCTTCGGCCTGTCGCTGGGATCGGTGTTGATCCTGGCCGCCATCGGCCTGGCGGTGACCTTCGGGGTCATGGGCGTGATCAACATGGCGCACGGCGAGCTGATGATGCTGGGCGCCTATACCACCTGGTTGACCCAGCAATGGCTGCCGGTCAACTGGTCGCTGCCGGTGGCGGTGCCGCTGGCCTTTCTGGTCGCCGCCCTCGTCGGCATCGCCATCGAGCGCGGCATCATCCGCTTTCTCTATGGCCGGCCGCTGGAAACGCTGCTGGCGACGTTCGGCGTCAGCCTGATCCTGCAACAGGCGGTGCGTTCGATCTTCTCGCCGCTCAACCGCTCGGTCGCCACCCCGGACTGGATGAGCGGCACGATTTTGCTGGGACCGCTGGAAGTCACGCTCAATCGGCTAGTGATTCTCGGTTTCTGCATCGCGGTGTTCGCCCTGCTGTGGCTGGCCCTGCAACGCACCCGGCTGGGTTTGGAAGTGCGGGCGGTGGCGCAGAACCGGGCGATGGCGCGAGCGATGGGCGTGCGCTCGGCGCGGGTGGACGCGCTGACCTTCGGCCTGGGCAGCGGCATCGCCGGCGTGGCCGGCGTCGCCCTGTCGCAACTGACCAACGTCGGCCCCAACCTCGGCCAAAGCTACATCGTGGACTCGTTCATGGTGGTGGTGTTCGGCGGAGTCGGCAATCTGTGGGGCACGATGGTGGCCGGTCTGTCGCTGGGCGTCGCCAACAAGTTGCTGGAACCCTGGTCCGGCGCGGTGCTCGCCAAGATTCTGGTACTGGTGTTTCTCATTCTGTTCATTCAGAAACGGCCGCGCGGTCTGTTCCCGCAGCGCGGTCGGGCGGCTGAGGTTTAGACGATGCGCTTACCCCCCTGGCTACTCTCCGACCGCGCCGGACTGGTGTTGCTCGCTATCCTGGCGATCATCGGTGTCGGCGTACCGGTGCTCAATCTGCTGGCGCCGCCCGACCATCCGCTGCACCTGACCGCCTACACCGTCACCCTGCTCGGCAAATACCTCTGCTACGCCCTGTTGGCGGTCGCGGTGGATCTGGTTTGGGGCTACATGGGCATCCTCAGCCTGGGTCATGCCGCCTTCTTCGCGCTCGGCGGTTACTGTTTCGGCATGTACCTGATGCGCCAGATCGGCACGCGCGGGGTCTACGGCGATCCGGTGCTGCCCGACTTCATGGTGTTCCTGAACTGGCAGGAACTGCCCTGGTACTGGCACGGCTTCGACCTGTTCTGGTTCGCGGCGGTGATGGTGCTGGTGGTGCCCGGCCTGCTGGCCTTCGTGTTCGGCTGGTTCGCCTTCCGCTCGCGGGTGTCGGGCGTCTATCTCTCGATCATCACCCAGGCGCTGACCTATGCGCTGATGCTGGCGTTTTTCCGCAACGAGATGGGCTTCGGCGGCAACAACGGCCTGACCGACTTCAAGGACGCGCTCGGCTTTCCTCTGCAAGCCGATGGCGCTCGGATTGTGCTGTTCGTGCTGTCGACGCTGGCGCTGGCCGGCGGCTATCTGGCCTGTCGTTGGCTGGTCTCGACCCGGCTGGGCCGGGTGCTGGTGGCGATCCGCGACAGCGAAGACCGCGCCCGCTTCCTCGGTTATCGGGTGGAAAAGGTCAAGGCGCTGGTGTTCACCTTCTCGGCGATGCTGGCCGGAGTGGCTGGAGCGCTGTACGTGCCGCAGGTCGGCATCATCAATCCTGGCGAATTCGCGCCGTTGAACTCCATCGAAGCGGTGATCTGGGTGGCGGTCGGCGGGCGCGGCACCCTGGTCGGCGCGGTGGTCGGCGCGGTGTTGATCAACTACGCCAAGACCTGGCTGACCGGCGCGCTGCCGGAAGTCTGGTTGTTCGCCCTGGGCGGGCTGTTCGTGATGGTCACGCTGTTGCTGCCCTACGGCTTGATCGGTTTGTTGCGGCGGCGGGAGGCGACGGCATGAGCGAACTGATTTCGGAACTCGACGCGGCGGGTATGCATCCGCCGGTCGGCCCGGTCGACGCGACCCACGGCATCCTCCTTTATCTGGAAGGCGTCAGCGTCAGTTTCGACGGGTTCAAGGCGATTGATAATCTGTCGCTGTACATCGGCGACGGCGAACTGCGCTGCATCATCGGCCCCAATGGCGCCGGCAAGACCACGATGATGGACATCATCACCGGCAAGACCAAACCCGACGCCGGGCGGGTATTCTTCGGCCAGACCATCGACCTGCTCAAGCTGGACGAGCCGGCCATCGCCCGCGTCGGCATCGGCCGCAAATTCCAGCGGCCGACCGTGATCGAGCCGCTGACGGTGCTGGAAAACCTGGAACTGGCGATGTCCGGCGCCAAGCGGCTGCGGGGGTTGATGACCACTCGGCTGTCGGGCGAGGAACGCGACCGCATCGCCGCCGTGCTGGATCGGATCGGCCTGACCGAGCACGGCGGGCGCCTGGCCGGAATTCTGGCGCACGGCCAGAAGCAATGGCTGGAAATCGGCATGTTGCTGATGCAGGAGCCGCGCCTGCTGCTGGTCGACGAGCCGGTGGCGGGCATGACTCCGGCGGAGATGGATCGCACCGCCGAACTGCTCCGCTCGCTGGCCGGCAGCCATTCGGTGGTGGTGGTCGAGCACGACATGGGCTTCGTGCGCTCCATCGCCGACCGGGTCACGGTGTTACACCAAGGGCGGGTGCTGGCGGAAGGGCGGCTGGACGAGTTGCAGGAAGACCCGACCGTCATCGAAGTTTATCTGGGAGCCGGCGATGCTTACCATTGAAGGTCTGAACCAGTATTACGGCGAGTCCCACACGCTGTGGGATCTCGGGCTGGAAGTGCCGGAAGGCGCGGTCATCAGCCTGATGGGCCGCAACGGCGTCGGCAAGACCACTCTGCTGAAATGCATCATGGGATTGCTGCCGATCCGCTCCGGCCGGATCGCCTTCGCCGACGCGGAACTGAACCGCCTGCCGGCGGAACGCCGCGCGCCGCTGGGCATCGGCTACGTGCCGCAGGGCCGGCAGATTTTCCCGCTGCTGACAGTCGAGGAAAACCTGAAAATCGGCTTGGCGGCCAATCCCCGGCGGCCGCGCCAGATTCCCGAAATGATCTTCGAGATGTTCCCGGTGCTGAAGACCATGCTCAAGCGGCGCGGCGGCGACCTGTCCGGCGGCCAGCAGCAGCAGTTGGCCATCGGCCGCGCCCTGGTGCTGGAACCACGCCTGTTGATTCTCGACGAACCCACCGAGGGTATCCAGCCTAACGTGGTCCGGGAAATCGGCCGGGTCATCCGTCAGTTGAACCAGGAACAGATCGACCGGGTCCGCGAACAGGCCGCCATCGTCCGGGAAATCGGCGCGGCGGTCCAACGGCTGAACCGGGAGCAGGGCATGACCGTGTTGCTGGTGGAGCAGAAATTGCCGTTCGCCCGCTGGGTCGCGCAGCGATTTTGCATCGTGGATAAGGGTCGGGCGGTGGCAATCGGGGCGATGGCGGACCTGGACGATGGCTTGGTCAGGCAATACCTGACGGTGTGAACGGACAACCGGCCTGCTTTGATTCCAAGGCCCTGATCCTGGCCGAGCCGGAGATGCCGCTATGGTCTTTGGATTTCCTGGCCGACAACGATCACCTCATCGATCTCACTCGATCACTACCTCGGTGGTAAACTTGTAGCCTTCCCCGCGAACAGCTTTGATCAGGGTGGGTTGCGCCGGGTTGGGCTCGATCTTCTTGCGCAGCTTGGCGACCAACACATCGATGCTGCGATCCAGGGGATTCCAGTCGCGACCGGCGACCCGATCCATCAACGTATCGCGGGACAGGACGCGACCGGGATGCAGAACGAACGTTTCCAGCAAACGAAATTCGTGGCTGGTCAAGTACACGGTTTCACCGGTCGAGGAGAACAGTTCGTGCTGGGTCAGATCGAGCCGCCAGTCCGCGAAACGGGCGATGCCACCGGTTGTTTTCGGAGAGGGGGGCGGAGATGCTCGATAGCGCCGCAGGAGACTGCGGATCCTGGCCAGCAACTCCCGCTCCTCGAAGGGTTTGGTGATGTAATCGTCCGCGCCCAGTTCCAGCCCCACCACCTTGTCGACCGTTTGCACCCTGCCCGTCAACATGATGATGGGGATGTCGGACTGGGACCGTATTTCGCGGGCAAAGGTAAAGCCGTCCTCGCCGGGCAGTCCAACATCGAGGATGATCAGATTCGGCGACAGGACGGATAGCTGCTCCCGCGCCTCGCGCACGGTGGCGACCACGCGGACCGTGTAGCCTTCGCGTTGCAAATAATGGCCGACCAGTCGCAGGATGCGCGGGTCGTCATCGACGACCAGGATGGAGTCGGTATCGCTCATGCTCCCTTCCCGATTCATATTGCAAATCGTTCTTTCGTGAATTTCCTGGTGATAGCGACGGTTCTCAGCGCGGGCTAGATTGTTAAGCATGGCTTCTTAACCCATTGGCCTTAACGAATGATTACCAGGTCTTGTCCGCACGACTTTTGCGGAAAACCCGCGGAAGGTTCATCGAATTCATGATCATGATTGCGACAATGAGTAGGGTATGCGCCTGGGGAAAGCTTGGGTATCGGGAAAACCCTGAATTTGGGGGGCGAAAAAACCCGATATCCATTCGGAAGAGTCGGAGTTTCCTTAAGGAACCGAAGAGACATATCCGTAAGGTTTCGGAAAAGCGATCACACGACACCCGGCGCCGATTGCCGGCCTTGCCGAGACCGGCGCGGAAACCACGGGTGATTCATGGGGCCAGCCAGGAGAGAAAGCAATGCCAGGTCGACAATTCCGGCTCCGGTCACCAGGGTCCGGCGGCATTCCCCCTCGCGCCGTTCTGATAGCGCCTCTCCTGCTGCTGGTCTTCGGAAGCGTCGGCCTGACCGAATATTTTTGCATGGAACAAACTCGGGCCGATGCAACCTGGATCGCCGCGTTGCACTGCGTCGCCCTGGTTCTGGGGTTGTTGCTGGGGTTCCTGATCGCCAGGATGTTCCATGTCGTACACCAGCGGGTCGAGGTGGCGTTACGGGCGAGCGAGGAGAAATACCGCCTTTTGATCGAACATCAGACCGACCTGGTCGTCAAGGTCGATCCCGAAAACCGCTTCCTGTTCGTCAGCCCCTCTTACTGCCAAACCTTTGGCAAAACCGAGGCGGAATTACTGGGCCAGACCCTCATGCCCCTGGTGCATGAAGAGGACCGAGAATCGACGGCCAAGGCCATGGAGGATCTGTTCCGGCCACCCTACCGGGCTTATGTCGAGCAGCGCGCCCTGACCGCGGCGGGCTGGCGCTGGTTCGGGTGGGCCGACACAGCGGTGCTGAACGAACAGAACCAGGTCGTGGCCATCATTGGCGTGGGGAGGGACATCACCGAGCGCAAGAAGGCCGAGGAAGGTCAGCGGCGAGCAATAGACGAATTGGCCGCCGTCTTCCAGGTGCTGCCGGATCTCTATTTCCGTCTTGACCGCGACGGCGCCTTCCTGGATTACATGGCTGGAAACTGTTCGCATCTCTATGTCCCACCAGAGGAATTCCTGGGCAAGCACGTCGATCAGATCTTGCCGCCGGATTTGGCCGCCGGATTTCGGAAGGCCATCGAACGGGCCCTCAGCACCGGCTTGCTGGAGTGCATCGAGTACTCCCTGACCGTGCCTCTGGGAAAAAGACACTTTGAGGCGCGCATAGTGCCCTTTCAGAAGGGCGCCCAAATCATCGCGATCGTCCGCGATATCACCGAACGCAAGGAAGCCGAAAACGCATTATCAGCCACCAAGACGCTGTTGGAGCGGGAGATGCAAACCCGACGCGATCAGGAAACGCAATTGGCGCAGGCGCGCAAACTGGAGGCGATTGGGCGACTCACCGGAGGAATCGCCCACGATTTCAATAATCTGCTGACGGTGATCAAGGGCAATCTTGAAATCCTTCAAGAGCAAAACGGCGATCGATCCGATTCGGATGGGGTCTTGCTCATCGAGGATGCCTTGTCGGCGGCGCGACAGGGCGCCGAATTGACGAACGGTCTGCTGGCGTTTTCCCGCCAGCAACCCTTGCGGCTACAACGCGCCCGGGTAAATCGAGTCGTTCAGAGTCTTCAACGTTTGTTGGATCGGGTGCTGGAACCGACCATCCGCCTGCGGGTGGAGACCGACCCGACGCTTCCCGATGTCATGACCGATCCTGGGCAATTGCAGGCAGCGCTTCTAAACCTGATGATCAACGCGCAGGACGCCATGGCCGAGGGAGGAATTCTTGATGTCCACACCACTACCCTCGATATCCAAAGCGAAGCGGTGGCGCCGGTCACTCATCTGGTTCCGGGCCGGTACGTGGTAGTGATGGTGGCTGATTCAGGGATCGGCATGGACGCCGACACCCTGGCGCGAGCCTGCGAACCGTTCTTCACCACCAAACCCTTCGGCAAGGGGACCGGTCTGGGCCTGTCCACCGTGTACGGGTTCGCCACCCAATCCCAGGGAGGGATCACCATCGACAGTCAACCCGGCCGGGGAACCACCGTCCGTCTGTTCTTGCCCGCCTTGGAACCGATCAGCGCGCGGATCGCGCGAGAAATGCCATCGCCACCACCCCCCTTGCCGCCGTCGCCGCGCCTCCTCGCCCCGGCGGAAGGCGCCGAGACGATCCTGGTGGTGGAGGATGAAACCCGCGTGCGGCGGCTGGCCTGCCGTTACCTGCGCGATCTCGGCTATCCGGTGCTGGAAGCCGCCGACGCTCAGGAAGCCATCGCGATTTTGGAAACCGAACCCGATATCCAGGCGGTTTTCAGCGACATCGTCATGCCGGGCGATTTGAACGGTTACGATTTGGCGAACTGGCTTTCCACCCATCGCCCGACCGTCAAGTGCCTGTTGGCGACCGGCCGCTACGAGCAAGCGCGCGTCGTATCCACCGACGCTCCGCCGCCCATCCCGGTGCTGACCAAGCCATATTCCAAAAAACAGTTGGCGCATTGGGTTCGGCAGCGACTCAACGATGTTCAATAGTGCGTCCAAAATGAAGGCGTTTTTGTAAGCATTCAGATCCCCCTCGTCCCGCACGGCGATGGGTTTCGTTCCTCAACCCATCCTACAACCCATCCTACAACCCATCCTACAACCCATCCTACAACCCATTGTTTCTTCGTAGGATGGGTTGAGCGTAGCGAAACCCATCAATACGGGGCGAAACCCATCAATACGGGGCGAAACCACCAGGGGATCTGAACGATTGCGTGTTGCCCTTTATCGGCCGGCGAACGCGCCAGGGTTTCTTGGACAGGTGCTCAATTCTCGTCGATGCGACACTCTCAAGGTTCCGCAGTCGCAATGCTGAACTTTCGTCCATTGATTGCAAAATTGTATTTACAAAAAATTGCATTTTAACCATCTTCACTCTATATAAAACGGTTGGATTGAAGTGTGGGCCGGTTCTGGAACCGTCCTTTAATATTAACGAATGTATATTTTTTAATTCGAATCCGTTCCCGACGGAAGCCAGGCCTTCGAGCTTGCCTTACCGGAGCGGTCGCGGCATTGGAGAGAGGATCGATACCATGTCCCTGCAAGACCTTTACCATACGCTTTCATCGATAAGGACCGATAGGAAAACCGGCAGGATTTATGTCTACGCCAGGGAAAACGGCTCCAGGCGCGCCGGGATGATGCAGGTTGGTCTTGGAGAAATTTTAGATATCAGTTACTCCCAAAGAACCGGCGTGGCCGCTCTCGAAAAATTGCTGTCGATTGCGATTGAGGAAGTCATTTTCATGCCGCGCTCGGACGTTGGCGGCAGCGCGAAGGAACCCAATACTCCTTCCATCACCGATGTGCTGATCGATCTTGAAAAACTGCTTTCCGGTAACGTTGTCGAAAATACCGATTTCCAGCACGAACTGCTTCGGCAGGAGCTTCGATATGAACTGCAAAAAGAAGTGGAAGCATTGCTCAAGAAAATCTACGGACCAGGGATAGTCAAGGAAATTGAAAAGATTGCCGAATCCCATTCACCCTATCAAAATCCAAATGAATTCCTGAATCAATGCAAGGCAAAGGCCATGCTGATGCTGAGCAAGGATCAGGTGGAGAAGATGTTTCAACCGCTTTATAAAAAAATAATCTGAGTCGATCCATGCGCGATAACGGCGTTCATCCCTTCCCATATTTTGAAGACCTTGAAATCCAAGGAGATAGAAAATGACTCCGATTGCTTTGATCGTGGTGGCAATTTGGTTTACATTGAGTTCCCTGATTTTGCTGTTCGCCGCCCTGGATGTGGATGCCGCGTTTCGATTGTACTACTCGAACGTCATGCAGACGCTTTCGTCGGTCCTAAGTGCCATATTGTGCTATCGGACCATGACCGATTTTCCAGCAGGCAGCCCCATGCGCAGGGTGTGGGGGTTTCTTGGCAGCGGCATGTTGGCCTGGGGAATCGGCGCCGCCTTGTTCGGTTCCTATCCGTTGCTGAACGATGGAGCGGAAACGCCTTATCCCTATTATTCGGACATTGGATATCTTGCCCTGGTTCCCCTGGCTGTCATCGCGCTGCTTTTGATGAAAAACGCGCTGGGCGTTTCGGCTCCATTGTGGGGGAAACTGGTGTCCGTTCTTCTGTTCGCCGGAGCCCTGGTCATCTCGGTGATGGCGAATTGGAACGGGGTCCTTGGGGAAGGAATCGTTCTACCTCTGGTTTCGATTTGCTACATCTTTTTTGACCCGATCTTGCTCGCGATAACCCTGCAAGTCGCATCCGCCCTATATGGCGGCGTGGTGGGAAAAGCGTGGTGGTATGTGCTGGCGGGACTCGTGCTGTATTTCATCGCCAATCAAACCTATACCTATCTGGTCTTCACCAAGCAGTACGCAACCGGCTCGCCAATCGATGCTCTCTGGGTGTTCGGCTTTGGCATGATCGCCATGGCCGCCATGATGACCCACACCTTGTTCAAGGGCGTCCGCTCATCATAATGTCACCTTGGCTGAGGCGCGCCTTCGCCGATCGCCGGCTCATCGCCCGCCGACATCCTCTTTGGGCAACGGCGAAGGGCGCGTGATCGTACCCGACCTTTAGGCCCGCCTTCTCGCGCACGGGAAACAGAACGTCATCATGAACCAGAGCCAGGGTCGGATACGCTTGCGGAGCGGCCTGCGGCGACAACTATTGACGGTGTTTGGAACCGTGCTGCTCATCGTGCTGCTGGCGAGCATGTTGGGGATCGCGTATCTGGTGAACCGCGCCGAGCAGGCGGGCTGGCAAGGCCGCCAGCAGGAGGCGGCGCGGCGGGCCGCCGCGACCGTCGGGGCCTTCCTGGCGCGGGAACAGGAAATACTGCTGTTGCTGGATCTGTTCGGTCGCGACGAGTTGGCCAAGGAACACTCGACCAAGCTGGAGGAATTGCCGCGGCGTAATCCCGCTTTTCTGGAAGTCGTGTATCTGAATGCCACTGGTCAAGTTCTGGCTCATGCACCCAGGGACGGCGCGGTGCTGGCCAATCTGTTCGCCATTCCGCAATCACGTTGGTTCATGCAGGCCCGGCAGGGCCGAAACCACGTCGGTGACGTACAAGTGTCCATGGGGGATCAAGCCTACCTGATCCTGGCCATGCCGACCCGGCAAGGTGGAGTCATCGCCGCTCGTCTGCGAATGCGGATCTTGCGGGAGGTGATGGCCGACCTCCGTTTCGGCGAATCCGGTCTTTCCTATCTGGTCAATCAGGACGGTCGCGTCATCGCTCACTCCAATCCCGCGGTCGTCTTGGCCAATACGCACCTGGACAATCATTCCAGGCTGTTCGCCCTGGCGCGCGCCGGCCGGGAAAGCTGGGTCGGGGATTACCGGAATTTGCAAGGCCAGCCGGTGGTGGGTGCCACGGCGCCGGTGCCGGGAACCTCGTGGATGGCGGTGGCGGAAGTGTCCCAGGCCGAAGCCCACGCCACCAGCCGAACCGCCTGGTGGAGCCTGCTGGGTGGATCGCTGATCATCAGTCTGCCACTCGGTCAGGTGATTTCCGCCCTGCTCTCGCGCCAGTTGCTGCGACCGATGCAGCACCTGCAAGCGGGTGTCCAGCACATCGGCCAGGGGGATTTGAGCTATCGCATCGGTCTGGATCCGCGCAATGAAATCGGCCGGGTCGCGGTGGCCTTCGACGACATGGCCGCCCGCCTGCAAGAGCGGGAGCGCCAGGTCGCGGCGCAAACGGCCGCCTTGCAGGAGAGCGAGGCCCGCTACCGCGCCATCGTCGAGGATCAAACCGAACTGATCTGCCGCTATGCGCCGGATGGCGTGATCACGTTCGTCAACGAAGCCTACTGCCGCTATTTCGGCAAGCGGCGCGAGGAGTTGCTCG
>CALGOO010000087.1 GCA_937960715.1 uncultured Candidatus Competibacteraceae bacterium | reverse complement strand
ACGCACTCGAACGCCACGCCGGGACCGTTCATCTCGCTCAGGCCGTAGGAGTTGTAAGCCTGGATGCCGAACAGCGCCTCGATCTTGCGGCGAGTTTCCTCCGAATGCGGCTCGGCGCCGATGAACGCCTTGCGCAGCCGCAACTGGTCCACGGCCATGCCCTCGCCGGCCAGCGCCGAATGCAGATGCAACAGATAGCTGGGGGTGGCGTGCGCCACGGTGGTCTGGAAATTCCGCATCAGTTGAATCTGGCGGCCGGTGTTGCCGGAACTGGCCGGAATCACCAGCATTCCCACCCGCTCGGCGCCGTAATGCAAGCCCAGTCCACCGGTGAACATGCCGTAGCTGGTCATGTTCTGGAACACGTCGGCGGCGGTGGCGCCGGCGGCGACGATGCAGCGAGCCACCAGTTCGGTCCAGTGGTCGATATCGCGCCGGGTGTGATAGATCACCGTCGGCATTCCGGTGGTGCCACTGGACGTATGCAGGCGCACTGTCCGTTCCAGGTCGACCGCCAGCAACCCGTCGGGGAAAGCCGCGCGCAGATCGTCCTTGGTGGTATAGGGGAGCTGACGCAGGTCGCGCAGGCTGCCCAGGTCTTCCGGGTGAGTCAATCCAACCTCGGCCAGTCGGCGCCGGTAGAGGGGCGTTTTCAGCGCCCAGGCCACGGTCTGGCGCAGGCTGGCCAACTGCAAGCGTTCCAGCGCCTCCCGCTCCATGAATTCAACCGCCGGATTCCAGACCGGTACACTCATGCCTCTGCCTTTTCCTTCGAATGATTTGATGAAATGGTAACATGCCCATCCCGCAGTCGCCGCCACCGTCATTTTTGGAGTTCTCATGCCCCGCCTGATCCTGCTGCTCGCGCTGGTTCTGGGATGGTCCGCCAGTGGATGCGCCGCGCGCGAGTTTGGAGCAACCCCGATTGCGCTGGCCGACCGGATCGGCCCCGGCGATACCCATGCTGGCGTCCGGCTGCTGGGCGCCCTGCGGCTGAACGATGCGCCCATCGACGGTTTGCGCCCCTGCGGCCTGTCGGGGCTGGCCTGGGACGAGGATGCCGGCCTGCTGTACGCCGTTTCCGACCAGGGTGCCTTGTTCCACCTGCGGCCGGAATTCGACCGCCAGGGATTCTTGAGCGGGATACGCCCGGTCGCGGCTTATCCGTTGCGCGCCGCCACTGGCGCCCCGCTGCGCGCGCCCTTTAACGACGCCGAGGGCCTGGCATTGCGCAAGGGTGAGAACGGAGTTTCCGGCGACGCCGACGCCGATCTGGTGGTTTCGTTCGAGGTAAAACCGCGCGTGGTTCGCTACAGTCCCCGAGGCGAATGGCGGGGCGAGGAACCGCTGCCGGCCCCGCTGCGCGACATTCGCAATTACCGTGACGCCAACCAGGCGCTGGAAGCGGTGGCCCTCCATCCCCGCTGGGGCATACTGACGGGCACGGAAGCGCCGCTGCGCGCCGATCCCGCCGGTCAAGTGCGTATCTTCACCCGCCAGGGTCCGTTCTGGAATTATCCGCTTGGCCACGCGCCCAACAGTGCGCTGGTCGCCATGGAAGCGCTGGCGGATGGCGGTCTGTTGACTCTGGAACGCGCCTTCGTCTCTCCCCTGCGGCCCCTGGTCATCAGCCTGCGCCGCACCGAACCGCTGCCCGCGCCGGGAATGAACCAGACCCTGCCGCAAGTCGCCAGCGTGGCGGTGTTCGACAGCGGGCGGGGCTGGCTGCTGGACAATTTCGAAGGGTTGACCCATCACCGCGACCAGCGGTTTTTCATGGTCAGCGACGACAACTGCCATACCTGGCAAGCGACCTTGTTGATGTACTTCGAACTGCGATCATCGCCCCATGTCGCAATGCCGGAAGCGGTTGACAAGGATTAGGGTAGCGGTCAGTATGTCACGTTCAAATTCACTAGGAATTTCGCGCGGCCCGACCCCGCGCTGGCCCGCGTGGCCACCGCATCGCGGGATGCGCGGGTTGTATCGGGGCCGAGGCGCGAGACGCGCAAGTCTGGATTCAAGCCTTCACCATAACCAAACAAGCTATTCGATGAGGTCAGCTTAATGGAAGATGTGGTTATCGTCGCCGCCGCCAGGACCGCGATCAGCAATTTCATGGGCTCCCTGGCGACGATTCCAGCCAATATTCTGGGCGCCAAGGTCATCGAGGGCTTGCTGCGGAAAACCGGGGTCGAACCCGCCCGGATCGACGAGGTCATCCTGGGTCAGGTTCTTACCGCCGGCACCGGCCAGAACCCCGCCCGCACCGCCGCGCTGAACGCGGGCCTGCCCATCGAAGTTCCCTGCCTGAGCATCAACAAGGTTTGCGGCAGCGGCCTGAAAGCGGTTCATCTGGCCTGCCAGTCCATCCGCGACGGCGACAACCGCGTCGTGATCGCCGGCGGCCAGGAAAACATGAGCTTGTCCCCCCATCTGTTGCTCGGCTCGCGGCGCGGCACCACCATGGGCGATGCCCGGCTGGTGGATTCGATGCTCAGCGAAGGGCTGCAATGCGCCACCAATCATTACCACATGGGCATCACCGCCGAGAACATCGCCACGCGGTGGACCATTTCCCGCGAGGAACAGGACGCCTTCGCCGCCGATTCGCAGGCCAAGGCCATCGCCGCGATTCAAGCGGGCAAGTTCAAGGACGAGATCGTTCCCATCGAAATTCCCCAGCGCAAGGGCGACCCTCTGCTGTTCGACACCGACGAATTTCCCCGGCCGGGCACCACCGCCGCCGCGCTGGCCAAGCTGAAGCCCGCGTTCAAGAAGGACGGCACGGTGACCGCCGGCAACGCCTCCGGTATCAACGACGGCGCCGCCGCCGTGCTGGTGATGGCCGCCAACGTGGCCCGTGACCTCGGCCTCGAGCCACTGGCTCGCATCACCGCCTACGCCAAGGCCGGCGTGGATCCGGCGATCATGGGCACCGGCCCGATCCCGGCCTCCCATCTCTGCCTGAAAAAGGCCGGCTGGAGCGTGGATCAGCTTGACCTGATCGAAGCCAACGAAGCCTTCGCGGCCCAAGCGATCTCGGTCAACCGGGAAATGGGCTGGGATACCCGCAAGGTCAATGTCAATGGCGGCGCCATTGCCCTGGGCCACCCGATCGGCGCCTCCGGTTGCCGCATCCTGGTCACCCTGCTGCATGAAATGGTCCGTCGCGACGCCAGGAAGGGTCTGGCGACCCTGTGCATCGGCGGTGGTCAGGGCGTCGCCCTGGCCGTCGCGCGCGACTGAATCACGACTCACCACAGTCATTCATACCCACAACAAACCCGAGGAGGATACAGCATGGCCAAAGTCGCAGTCGTCACGGGTGGTATCGGTGGTCTGGGCACCGCCATGTGCAAGGCGCTGATCGAGCAAGGCCGCCGTGCGGTCGCGGTCGATTTCCATGGTCTCAAGCCGGAAGTCGTCGACAAGTGGAAAGCCGACCGCAAGGCGGAAGGACTGGACATCCCGGTCTATCTGGGTGACGTGACCAACTTCGAATCCTGCGCCGAAGTCTGCAAGAAGATCGAGGCGGAAGTCGGCCCGATCGAGATTTTGGTCAACAACGCCGGCATCACCCGCGACGCCCTGTTCCACAAGATGACGCCCGAGCAGTGGGACGCGGTCATCAAGACCAACTTGTACAGCCTCTTCAACATGACCAAGCAGGTTTACGAGGGGATGACCGCGCGGGGTTGGGGCCGCATCGTCAACATCGCGTCGGTGAACGGCCTCCGGGGCCAGGCCGGCCAGACCAACTACTCCGCCACCAAGGCGGCGGTCTACGGCTTCTGCAAAGCCCTGGCCCAGGAGTGCGTCAAGAAGGGCGTGACGGTCAACTCCATTTCGCCGGGCTACATCGGCACCGAAATGGTGCGGGCCATCCGCGAGGACGTTCTGCAAAAGGTGATCGCCGGCATCCCGGCGGCCCGGTTGGGCGAACCCTCCGAAATCGCGCGCACCGTCGCCTTCCTGGCCGCTGACGACGCCGGCTACATCACCGGCGAGGACATCACGGTCAACGGCGGTCTTTACTACCACTAAGCCCCAAGTCACGCGGCGCTTGTTTCCCCGGACAGCGCCGCGTCGTTCTTTGCCTGCCTGCCATGAGCGAACCGCGCGTCATCAAGAAATACCCGAACCGCCGGCTGTACGATACGGCCATCAGCAGCTACATCACCCTTGAGGATGTCAAACAACTGGTGTTGGAACGCGCCGAATTCCATGTGATCGACGCCCGGACCAGCACCGACATCACGCGCGGAATTCTGCTACAAATCATCAGCGAACAGGAAGAACAGGGCAATCCGATCTTTACCGCCGACGTCCTGGCGCACATCATCCGATTCTATGGCGATACGCTGCAAGGCATGATGGGCAACTATCTGGAGAAGAGCCTGCAAGCGTTCGTGGACCAGCAACACCTGTTTCGGGAGCAGATGCGCAGCCTCATTGGCAGCAATCCGCTGACGATGATCACCGAATTGGTCGAGCATAATCTATCGCTGTGGAAAAGCGTCAACCAACAGTTGCAAAAACCCTATCTTCCCCCGGTGGATGGCGAAGCGGCCCCCTCGTCGAAACCCGCCGCCCAGACGGGCAATCCCACCGCGACCGCGCCGGACAAATCCGAGAAGGAACGGAAAGGCCGAAAAGATCAAAGGGGATAAATCGAAGCTGACCGCGTCCCACCCCTCTAGCGGGCCAGCAACCACGCCGCTATCGCCGGCGGTATCTTGCGCTGGGCGCGTCCGCTGACGTAAATGCCGATGTGTCCCCCTTCAAAGGACAGCTCCGAGTAGTCCCGACTGCCGCAGCATCCGGCGAGCGCCCTGGACGCGGCTGGCGGCACCAGATGGTCCTGGCTGGCGTAGACGTTCAGCACCGGCATGGTCACATCGTGTAAATCCACCCGCTGTCCGCCAATCACCACTTCACCCTTGATCAGCTTGTTGTGCTGGAAAAAATCCTTGGCGAATTGGCGGAACGCCTCGCCGGCCTGATCCGGGCTGTCGAAAATCCATTTTTCCATCCGCAGAAAATTTTTTACCGCCTGGGCATCGTCGAGAATATCCACCAGATCGACATATTTCTGTCCGGCCAGCCGGAACGGGCTGAGGGACAGAAAAGTAAAGTTCAGCAGTTGCCCCGGCAGGTTGCCCAGCGTGTCCACCAGCAAATCCACGTCCACATACCGGATCAGGTGAGTGAGTACGTTGTCGGGCGTATGAAAGTCCACCGGGGTCACCATGGTGACCAGGTTGCGGATCTTCCCCGGATGCAGCGCCGTGAAGCACAGGCTCAGCGCGCCGCCCTGGCAAACGCCCGCCAGGTTGATCGAGTCCCGTTGATGGCGCTCGCGCAGGTGATCCACGCAGTGGCCGATATAGCGCAGGATATAATCCGCCAAACTCAGATGGCGATCGCCAGCGTCCGGATAACCCCAGTCGATCAAGTAGATGTCCAGCCCAGCGTCCAGCAGGCCCCGGATCAACGAGCGGTCCTCCTGCAAATCCATCATGTAGGGCCGGTTGACCAAGGCGTAGACGATCAACAATGGAACAGGATGCGGCTCCGCCACCCGGGGCTGGTAGCGGTACAGGATCAGCTTGTCTTCCTGATGGACTGGATCACGGGGCAACACCCCGGTTTCAATGGGACCGAGACCGCGCAGGGTGCGAGCGCCCTCGGTCAAGCGAGCCTGGAAGTGACGCAGTTCCTCGGCAATCTGGGCAGGGGTTGGACCGATCATGTGGGGACGTCTCCACGGACATGACAACTCACCAGGGCATTGAGCAGGCGGCCGTTCAGCATGGCGTAGTCGAGGCTGCGCAACATTCGACCATAGGTCTCCTCGTTACACTCCACCCACAAGTCGTACAACTCCCGCAAGCTCTCCACCGTCGCGCCCGCCGTCGCCCGCTCGTTCAGTCGTTGTTCCATCAAGTCCAGCGCGTCCCGGGCGGTTTGACGCAAGCCATCGAGATATTGGCTCTGAAGCTGTTGATACACCCGCCACGCTCCGGCGTTGGCGCCCACCGGCGGGGCAATGGCGGCGGAAACGCCCAGTGACGCGGCGGTATCCAGGGTGACAGTCCATAAGCGGGCCAAGTCAGGATGACCGTTCGGATCGTCGACCGCCCTGGTCAAAGCCGTCTTGAGTTGCTCGAAATGCTGGCGCAACGCCTCGCCCCAATCACCGCCCTGGCCCAGGGTTTCGTGGAAGCGCTCGCTAAGCGGCTGGATTTGTTGGCCAAACGCCAGATAGGTACGCGCCTGCTTGAGCAGCAGTTCGATATCGAAGCCGCTCGGATCGGGGAGGTCGGTTCGCTCAGCCATGGTCGACGCAAAAAGTGGGACGGAGGGATTTCAGTATAGCGGGCAAATGGGCGCGCGAGTCTTGTGGCCCGATGAACGCTTCACGGCGTGTCCCGCTTGGGAACCGACAAGCCCTGGGCGATAGCTTCGGTTCTGATCTGCCGGAGTCGGGCGCGCAACTGGGCTTCCTGATTGGGTGGAAGGTTCGGGTTCTTGAGGCCCTGTTCGAGTTGCTCGATGGCGGGCAGCAGTTCGCCGTTCAGATAGTGATGCTCGGCCATGGTGGCGTGAGTCGCCGCCAGATCGCCGGAACGTTGCGCCGCCTGGGCATAGCTCGCGTACAGCGCCGGATCGTTGGGCCGCCGGCGCAGATGCGGCTGCAACAGGCGCATGGCCAGTCTGGGATCGCCCTGAGTGGCGAGCGCGCGGCCATAGTGCATCGCCAAGGTAAAATCGTCGGGATAGATCTGCCGCGCCTCCTCAAACAGCCGCCAGCCCTGAGTCCGCTCCTCCCGCGCCAGCGCCAATTCGGCGGCTTCGATCCGAAAGGCCAGCCGGTCGGGATCGCTCCTGAGCAGACGATTGATTTGCTGCTGGGCGTCGACGTAGCGGCCGGCCTGGCGCAGCGCCAGCGCGTAGGCGTAACGCTCGGCGGTTTCGCTGGCGTAGCCACCCTTGGCGAGCGTGGTCTCGAGATCGCGGATCAGGGAATTGTTGTCGTCGGTCGCCAGCACCCGCACCCGGGCCCTGGTCAGATCATAAGCTTTGCGGTCGCGCGGCGCGGTGCGCCGCATCGGCGGAATCTCGATCCGGTCCTGGGTATCGGCGACGCGGCTTTCCGGCCGCGGGTGAGTCAACAGCATTTCCGGAACTCGGTTGCGCGCCTCGCCGCCAGCCATCCGCTCGAGCTTGGTGAAAAAGTCGCTCATGCCCCGGGGATCGAAACCGGCCCTGGCCAGAAGCTGCATGCCGATTCGGTCGGCTTCCTGTTCGTTGGCGCGGGTGAAGCTGATCTGATGCTGGGCGCTGGCGGCCATGGTCCCGACCATCGCGGCCTGCCCCGCCTGCTTGCTGGCCGCCGCCAGCGCCGCCCCGGCGATCATGGCCGCCGCCATTGGGAGGGTCATTCGCTTCATGTCGGCGATGGCGCGAACGATGTGACGCTGCGAGACGTGGGCGATTTCGTGGGCGATCACGCCGGCCAGTTCGTCTTCCCGCTGGGTGGCCAACAACAGGCCGGCGTTGATGCCGATGAAGTTGCGCGGCAGCGCGAAAGCGTTGATGCTGGAATCGCGAACCATGAAGAAGGTGAACGGCACGCCATTCTGGTCGGCATGGTTAGCGATGCTCTGACCGACGGAGTTGAGATACTCGTTGGCCTGGACGTCGTCCATCACCGCGCCGCGTTCGCGCAGCCGCCGCATGATCTCCAGCCCCATCCGCTGTTCCTCGTCGGGGCCGAAATAGGCTTGGGAAGGATCGCCGATGTCCGGCAAGCGGATGGCTTGGGCGGTGGACCGAGCGGCGGGAGCCAGCGCGAGGATCAGGATCAGGATCAGGATCAGGAACGACAGGCGTGGGGGCATGGCCTTTCCGGCGAAGGGAATGTTGGCACGGTTAAGACTGGGAAACCCGCCGCGCGTTCCCCCGGGAAAGCGGGAATTTTCGATGGAGCCCAAACACGATGGGCAACTTGCGCTAACGCTTGAACGCCACAATCAAGACTCCACCCGCCACGAGTGCCATACCCAGCCACTCACGCATGGAAGGTCGCTCGCCAAGAAACACGACCGAGAACATTGCGACGAGAACCAGGCTGAATTTGTCCACGGGCGCTACCTTGGAGGCATCGCCAATTTGAAGCGCGCGAAAGTAGCAAACCCAAGAGACGCCGGTCGCCAAGGCGGACAAGCTGAGAAATAGCCATGTATTGGCCGAGAGCGCGGATGGATCGCTCCATTCACGGATGGCAATTACCTTTAGCATCGCCGATACATGATCCTTAGCGTCACAGAAACGAGTTGCTCAATAAAAAAGCATTAGAAGGATCAGTAGTTATGAATATCAAGCTCAGGTTGCTTGACCAGTCGGGCCGATTCGACGCTATACCACATACAACACCAGCGGAACTTAGAAGCACCCGCTCCAGGTTTCGCGCTGAATTTGACTGTCCTTCGGCACCAGAGCGAAATCGCAGACACGCAGGAACGGGATATCGGTCAGGCTGTCGCCGGCGCCAAGGGTGACGATGGCTCCGTCCCGTTCCAACTCCATCGCCACCCGGCGCACGGCATCGTGCTTTTGCGCGCCCCGGACCATCACCGCCAGATTGGCGCCGTTGCGGTGCAACGCCAATTCCGGCGGCAGGCCGAATTGCTCCAGTCGCGCCCACGCGCCGGCCAGTGCTTCGTCCTCCTCGTTGGCCTTGACCGAGACGTAGGTCAGCCACCCGTCCACCGCATGGCAACTCACCCGATAGCCGCCCGCCGCCGCGCCGCCGCCAAGGTGGGCGGCGATTTCTCGCAGCAACGGTCGCGCCACTGTCAACAGCGGCCGGATCTGGTCGTGCCACCATGCCGGTAACGCGCCATCAGGCCGGCGGATCACCGCGCCATGATGGGTGATGCGCCAGGAGGTGAAGGCAATCGCCACCCGCGCCAGCGCCTCGTCGGTGCGGCCGGTCACGGGAATCACCGTGCCCTGCTCCAGCCAGAACTCCAGCAACCGCCGCTGGGCGCGGGTCATGAACGAGAGAACGTGGCCGTTGTGATCCACCGCCGCCGGCGCCACCGGTTCGCCGGGCGGACATTTCGACGCGGTTTGCAAGATCGTGTCGTCCAGGTCGAGAAAGATCACGATGCGCGGCATGGTTCCTCCACCGTCAGCGCCAGGCCGCCGATCAGGCCGGGCAGCGGATGCGCGGCCAGCATGGCGGGATGCTCGTAGACGACGACCGGCAACCGATCCGGATCGAAGTTGTAAAGATAATTGGGAATGCCGTCGCCGTAGTTGTCGGGGAATTCCCGCCGGCTGGCGATGGCATCGCCGACCAGGATCGGCGAACGGGTGGTGGACTGGAAACGCACGTCCCAGCCGTCCTCCTCCAGCGCCAGCGCAAGGCGAAACGGGGTATAGGCGTATTCGCCGGTGCCGACGATGGTCAACGACCGGCCGCGCGGGCAGGCCGGCCAGCGGGGCGAACGCCAGCGACCGGCCACCAGACCGACCCGCGCCGGGTCGGCCGCGAGGTCGTCGTGGCGGCGAGCCGCGCCCACCGCGACTTGGGGCAGCGCCGGCGGCGGAAACGCCGAATCCGGCTCAAAGTGAAATTCACCTTCGACCAACGCCGGAAATCGCAACGGCCGTTCCAGCGACGCCGCCAGTTCCCGCCGGCGCGCGTCGCTCAGCCAGTTGGTGATGCACGCCAGCGCAATCCGCTCGACGCCGGGATTATACGCCACATAGGCCCGCGCCAGTTCCATCAGGGTGCGGCCAGTGGAAATCTCGTCGTCCACCAGCACCAGGGTTCGCGCCGTCCGGAACAGCGGTTGCAACGCGCGTTCGGGGAGATAGACCGCGTGGTCCGGCGCGTGGCTATGGCATTCGTCGAACTGGAACGCCAGGGGACGCGACAAACGACAACGGGTGGTTTGCAGATACAGGATGTCGTCGCGCCCGGCTTGCAACGCCGCTTCCTCGGCCACGCCGCGCCCCAGCGCGGTGGCGGTTTCCGCCATGCCGATCACCAGCAGCGGCCCGGGCAAATCGGCGATCTTGGTCGCGAGCAGGACATGAATCTCGCGCATGACCGTGGGCCGAACCGGCCAGTGCTTGCCTAGCACCTTGCTGACGAACAGATACAGCCGCCGGGGATTCTGGCGGGTGGCGCAGGCCACGCAATCCTCCAGCGGCAGCTCTTCGCGCCGAACCCTGATCGTCAGTTGCCCGGC
>CALGOO010000086.1 GCA_937960715.1 uncultured Candidatus Competibacteraceae bacterium | reverse complement strand
CATTCATTGACCAAGGAGTCATCGGAAAAGCGTGACGGATAGCCGCTCTCAATGACAGGACTCTTTTCAAGCTGTGGGGATTGGTCGGCAATGGAAGTTATCACCGCCGCGACTTCCAGGCTGAAATCGCGGATGAACCAGAGATCGGGCGCGAGTTGTCGCGCCTGCGCTTGCCAGCCTTGCGGCAAGATCAAAATCAGGGGCCGCCCCAATCGCCGGCGCAGCAACTCCCGATGATCGTTCAGGCGAGCGAGAACCAGCGTGCGCGCCCGGTCCCAAGCCTCGTCGCCGGCATGTTGGTGCAGCTCGATCCAGAGCGGCGCGGCCATCTCGTCGAGCAGGGCCGGCGATTCCCGCACCCGGCGCAGGATGTCATCGAGGGCGGCGGTGGGCGAAGCTGGTTGCAGGGTTTCCAGTTTGGAGACCCGACCCTGATAGGCGCGCTCCAGCCGCCAGCGCAAAGCGTCGGCCAAGCGCGGGTTGGCGACGAACAGAAATCCCAAGGCGAAACTCTGGGACCAGTTGAGATGGCGCAGGAGCTGGAGCCAAGCGCCCTCGGCTAGGGGGCCGAGATCGATGGACTGGGGATCAATCAAGGCTGTCGCGGATCAGTGGGTGAACGTCGTACCAGTCCTGGCCGTTGCGATAGTTCAGCACCAGGTGGGTATCGAAATACCCGGCCAACCGGGACAGCATCTCCTTGTTCTGCAATTCAGTCTTCTTGCTGGCGTTGATCTTGCGCAACCAGACCTTGTCGTCCTCGGCGATGGGCAGCATCTCCCGCTGGAGTTTATTCTTGGCGTCCTCGATCAGCCGCTCGGCGACGGGTAATTCTCCCCCGTCCGGCATGGAGGCGCCGATCAACACTTCCTTGATCAGGCGGAAGAAATCGCGCAGGTCGCCGCCGGTGGCGCACGCCATCCGCCGCAATTGCGCTTCGGAAAAAATCCGCTCCCACTCCGGGCAACGCTTGCCGACGATGTCCTTCAGAATCTTGAGGCCGCGCGGATCTTCCGAGCCGTCCCGATTGAACACATGGACGCTGGGCAGATTTTCCACCACCGCGCCGCCCAGATACCGCCCCAACCCTGGCGCCAGCGGAATGAGATAGGACGGAATGGTGTAAATGACATGCAGCAAATCCAGACGCAGGCTGTCGGCGTGAACGGAAAACAGGTTTTCCACGCTGTCGTACACGGTTTTGGCCTCGGCCCCGACGCCGCGAATCTGTTCGATGGAATCGAGCAACAGCACCACCTTCCTGTCCGGGTCGCCGTACTTTTGGCGGACCAGGTCGACCGCTTCCGCGCCGAACCGATGCGCTTCCCTCACCAATCGGGCCACATGACCGCGAAGATAGCCTTGTAGCTTCTGCTTGAAGGTCGGATCGTCCTTGAGGCTGGCTTTCAATTCGACGCCATCGGCCCCAACGCCAAATTCCTCGATCTTGACTTCCTTTTTGACGAAATCGGCCATGCGTTCCCAAAAACCGCGCTGGCCGGGGTTCACCTGGTACAGCTTTTCGATCTCGTCGCTCAAGCCGCCCATGACCGCCATGAAAAAATCGCTGATCTCCACCGGCGTCGTCAGGTTCAGATAATCCCGCATGTCGCAAAGAAAGACGATGTGGCCGTCTCGCTCCAGGTATTTTTTGAGCCGGCGCAGCCCGGTGCTCTTGCCGCTGCCGCGCTGCCCGGACAGCAGATTGACGCTGGCCGCCTCGCTCCAGTTGATGCGCTGGCGCAAATGGGCAATCGGGTCTTCGCTGGGATCCTCCTCCAAATAGGGAATGTAATAAGGGTCCGTTGGGTTCAGCGGCTGATCCTTGAGGTTTTGATAAAACTGTTTGAGCAAGGCTTCGTGGTCGTGGTGCATGGTTCGATTTCGCCGGCGGTGCGAAGGGTTCGCCAAGGGTGGTGGACGAGTGAGCGGGAAGAATCGGTTGGCGTCCTGATAACTATGCGGTTTGACCCAAGGGTTTTCAATGGCGAATTTCCCGACGGCGGGTTCCTTGCTCCGCTGTTCCAACGGCTGGCGCTTGGCCTAATATGAACAGGCAAGCGGCGCGGGGGATCGCGGTCCAAACGAGGAGGATGGGATGGCGAAAAAAACGGGGCTGATCGCGACGGTGCTGTTCGCCGTCGCGCTGGCCGGAACGATTGGCTACTCCGTGATCGAACGGAAAAGCTCGCTTCAACCACTGACCCACCCGCAAACCCAGACCCAAACGCTCAAGGGGTTCGTCTCGGTCGATGTCGAACCCTTCCTCAAGGACGCGCGGGTGCAAAAAATCCTGGCCGATCATCATCTCCGCATCGAGATCGCCCGACTGGGCTCGCGGGAGATGGCGGCCAGGGTCCAGGCCCCACCCGCCGGTCCCCAGTTTTTCCTGGCGGCCGGCGTCCTGGCGGCGCGGATGATCACGGACGCCGCCAAGCGGATCAACCTCCCGGCGGCCACTTACTCGCCGTTCTATTCGCCCCTGGTGATCGCGTCGTGGGAGCCGGTGGTCCAAATCCTGGTGAACAACGGCGGCGCCGCCAAGGCCGGCGACCGGGTCTACGACCTGGACCTGGCCAGGATCACCGACTTCATGCTCGAAAGGAAACGCTGGAAGGATTTGCCGGGGCACGAGGGCTACGACGTTTCGCGCAGCATTCTGATCGCCACCACCGATCCGCGCACCTCCAACTCCGGCGCCCTGTATCTGGCGCTGACCAGCCACGCCCTGAACGGTTACGAAGTGGTGACCGACCGGGAAACCGCCCGACGACTGGCGGGCCAAATCGCCGAACTGTTCAAGCGGCAGGGCTTCCAGGAAAACTACGTCAACACCGTGTTCGAGGATTATCTGTCCATCGGCATGGGCAAGGTGCCGCTGGTGTTTCTTTATGAATATCAGATCGTCGCGCACGCCATGGCGAACCGGCCGATTCCGCCCGACGCGGTGCTGCTGTATCCCAAACCGACGCTGTTCAGCAAGGAAGTGTTCGTGGCGCTGGACGACAATGCGAAAATGCTTGGCGAACTGCTGTCCACCCACCCGGAATTGCAAAAAATTGCGGTCGAGCACGGGTTTCGCGGCACGGATTCGGCGCTGTTCAAGGAAGCGGTCGGTCGGGCCGGCTTTTCGGTGAAGGAACGGGTGGTCGATGTCGTCGATCCGCCGTCCGGGGAAATCATGGCGGAAATGATCGATGTGGTCGCGGCGGCGATGAAGTGACGCGGAGGACGAGTCATGCACGAGGCGTTAAAAGCAATGACGGCAGTTACGGTTCAGGTCCGGATTACCCTGGCGTTTTTGCTGGCCACGGTCGCGCTGGGACTGGTGGCCTGCGACAACGCGCCCGCGCCGGGCGGAACCAGCCAGGCCACGCCCGGTCCGGCGGCGTTTTCCATTCTGGCAACCTCCGACTTGCGGGACGCCGAAGCCCTGGCCGGCATGATCCAGCAAGCGACCGGCGTCAAGGCGCGCTTCGTCTTCGGCGGCACCATGGAGAGCGCCGACAAGGTCATCAACGGCAAGGCCGATGCGGACGCGGCCTGGTTCGCCAACGCCAAATACGTACTCTCCGACCCGGCCGGGCAGGCGCGGGTCAAGATGCAGGAAAAGATCATGCTCTCGCCGCTGGTGATCGGCGTCTCCCAGTCCGACGCCCAGCGCCTCGGCTGGACCGGGGACGCCAGGGTCACCTGGAGAGCTATCGCCGAAGCCGCCCAGGCCGGCCGGTTGCGCTATGCCATGAGCAACCCGGCCTCGTCGAATCAGGGCTTCATGGCGCTGATGGGCGTGGCGGCGGCGTTCGCCGACAAACCCGAGGCCCTGACCCTGGCCGACGTGCGCAAGGATCGGGTCCGCGAGTTTCTGGCCGGCTACAAGCTGGTCGGCGACAACTCGACCTATCTGTCGGAACGGTTCATCGAGCAACAGGGTGCGGAGATCAACGCCTTCATCAACTACGAATCCTGGCTGTTGTCCCTGAATCAAAGCGGCAAGCTGCGCGAACCGCTGACGCTGATTTACCCGCACGAAGGCGTGGCCACCGCCGACTACCCGCTGCTCCTGCTCAACGATACCCGACGGGCGGATTACGGCAAGATCGTGGACTATCTGAAGGGCGCGGAAGCGCAACGCTGGCTGGCGGAAAAGACCCTGCGCCGCCCGCTCAATCCCGAGGTCGCCCGCCAGACCGCCAGTCTGTTCCCCAGCGGCCGGCTGCTGGTGGAATTGCCGTTCACCGCCGACCGGGCGGTCGCCGACGCCCTGCTCGATGCCTACATGAACCAGTTCCGGACGCCGATTGCCTCGGTGTTCGTGCTGGATGTCAGCGGCTCGATGAACGAGGCGAGCCGCCGGCAGGGTCTGGTCGAATCCCTGCGTTTTCTGGCCGGTGGCGACGATTCCATCACCGGACGGCTGGCGCGGCTGGCCAGCCGGGAGCGCGTGGTCATGTTGCCCTTTTCCACCACCGTTCTATCGCGGCAACCGTTTGTCATTCCGACGGACGATCAAGCCAAGGCCCAGACCTTTGCCCAAATTCGCCACTACGCCGACGCCCTCCGGATGGAAGGCCGCACCCGGTTGTACGACGCCGCCCTCGCGGCGCTGCAATTCCTGGCCGAGGAAAAAGCCGAAAGTCCAGGGTATCTGTATTCGGTGGTGCTGTTCACCGATGGCCAATCGAACGAGGGGCTGGACCTGGCCGGCTTCAACCAGGCGTACCGCCAATTGCCGGCGGCGGCGCGGAATATCCCAGTGTTCGTCATTCTGTACGGCGAAGGCAACGTCAAGGAACTGGAAGAAGTCGCCACCCTGACGCGCGGCAAAACCTTCGACGCCCGCAAGGTTCGGCTGCCGACCGTGTTCAGGGAAATCCGGGCCTACCAATGAAACGCGGCGGCTGGTTCGAAACGCTGATCGGTTTCCTGTCCTCGCCCGCCAACCTGATGGGCCTGGGGCTGGCGTCGCTGGCGCTGCTGGCCCGGTTGAGCGGAATGATTGACGCCCTTTGGCTGCTGATCGTGGCGGGCAGCTACGGGCTGGGCTGGCAGATCGGCCGACTGGCGTTTTCCCACGACCGGAATCGACTGGAACAACGGGAGGCACGGGCCAGCGGGGCGGCGCGCATCGTGATCGAACGGGAGGATATCGATGAAAGCCTCAACCGGGTCATGCGGATGGTCACCGAAAATCGCGGTGGACCATTCGATTCCGCGCTGCAACGCGCGGTTACCGAACTATGCGCGCGGATTCGGAGCCTGATCGAACGGATGGAGGCATCCGCTGGCTTCATCTCGACCGAGGATGCCTACAGCGCCAAGCGGATCGCGCTCGATTACCTGCCCGGCTTGATCGAGAGCTTCATGGCGATTCCCCGGGACTTCGCGGCCAGGAAGGCGCTGGCCGACGGCAAGACCGCCTGCGAGTTGCTACACCAAAACCTTGCGGTGCTCCAGCGCAGGGCGGCTGAAATGTCAGACGATCTGGCGGCCCAGGACGCCCGTTCGTTCCTGAATCACGCCAGATTCTTGCAAGACCAATTCGAGCAACCGCCCAATCTCACCCAAGTTTTGCAACCGAAATTGGAAGATGGAAATTCAGCCGACGCCCGATCACGACAAACACTAGGGCCGAACGGTGAAATCGGGACCGAGGGCATGGTGACACGAGAAGGTTCAAGGCATGAAAACCGATAGCCTGTTTTATCGGTTGTTCCAGGACTGGCCAGAGCTGGTGCTGGAACTGGCGGAGTTGGATCCTTCCTGGGCGGGTTATGCGCTGCGCGCCGAAGAAATCAAGCAAACGGCGTTCCGGCTGGATGGCGTGCTGACACCGCCCGACGACCGGCCGGATTGGCCGCTGGTATTCATCGAGACCCAGTTTCAGCCCGATCCGGATTTTCACGCCCGCTGGTTTTCCGAACTGTTCCTGTATCTGTACCGGCGACCGCCGCGCCGGGCGTGGCGAGCGGTGACGCTGTTTCCGAATCGGGCGGCCGAAGGAACGGTGGAAGTGGCCTACGAGATGCAATTGGCCCATCCCTGGGTCAAACGGGTGTATCTGGAAGAGGCGCTGGGTAAGCCAACGCCATCGCGGGGCATCCGGGTGCTGGGATTGATGCTGGCTTCGCCGGCGATGGTGGTGGCCGAAGCTCAAGCGTTGCTGACGGAACCGGCGATGGAGGGTCCTCCCAGCGGCCCGGCGCTGGTGGATTGGGTGGAAACCCTGCTGGTGTACAAACTACCGCGCCTGTCGCGGGAGGAGATCAGGAAAATGTTGAACATCTTCAACGTGGAATTGAAACAGACCCGCTTTTATCAGGAGGTATTCGCCGATGGCCTGGAGGAAGGCCGACAGGAAGGCCGACAGGAAGGCCGACAGGAAGGCCGACAGGAAG
>CALGOO010000085.1 GCA_937960715.1 uncultured Candidatus Competibacteraceae bacterium | reverse complement strand
AGATCAGGCCCATGGCGATCACCGAGGCGGCGACCACGCCGGTGGTGGCGGCCAGCAGGGCGCCGACGAAGATCACCGCGTAGGCCAGCCCGCCGCGAATGGTGCCGAACAACTGGCCGATGGTGTCCAACAGATCCTCGGCCATGCCGCTGCGTTCCAGCACCAGCCCCATGAAGGTGAAGAACGGAATCGCCAGCAGGATTTCGTTTTTCATGATCCCGAACACCCGGTCCGGAAAGGCTTGCAACAGGTTCGGGGTCAGCAGACCCAAGTGAATGCCGAGCAGGCCAAAGGCCATGCCGACCGCCGCCAGCGAAAAGGCCACCGGATAGCCGATCAGCAGAAAGACCAGTAGCGCCGAAAACATGATCGGCGCCATGTTGGCGATGAGAAATTCGGTCATGTCAGTGCCCTCCCCGGAATTCGGGCAGGGGCCGGTGGCCGGTCAGCGCCGCGATGTTCTTGATGGTCTCGGACAGGCCTTGCAGGCTGAGCAAGACGAACGCCACTGGGATCGTGAATTTGATCGGCCACCAGAGCAGTCCGCCGGGGTTGGACGACGCCTCGTTGGTCCGGTAGGCGATCAGGAAGAAATTCCAGGAATCGTAGGCAATCAGCAGGCACACGGGTAACAGGAACAGCAAGCCGCCCAAAATGTCGATCCAGATGCGGGCGATCGGTGACAGCCGGGAGGACACCACGTCGATGCGGACGTGACCGCCATCGCGCAAAGTCCATGACGCGCAGAACAGGAACACCAGCCCGAACATGAACCATTGCGCTTCCAGCAGGGCGTTCGAGCCCCAACTGAATACGTAACGCAGGGTGGCGGTCAGGGCGCTGACGAGCGTGCAGAACAGGATCAGCCAAGTCATCCAGCGGCCGATCGCCGCGTTGAGGGCATCGATGGCCGCTGAAACGCGGAGCAGGAATTTCATGTCGTCTCCTGAAAGTACGCGCAACGGCGAGGGAACGACGTTGTCGAGAGATCGAACGACCATCTCGCGCCGGCCGGGTTATGGGCTTCCCTCGCCAAGATTACCCAAGTGTAGTCGCTGGAACCGGGCGTTCCACGGGAGGGAATCCGAAAACTTCTTAGCCTGTTGCTGGAGAAAGGGGAGGGTTTACGCGACTTCTTCGAGGGGGGCGGAACCGAATTTGCGTGAACGCGCAACGGCCGTGCTGGTCGGATCGGACCAAGGATCGCCCTCGCCCAGCAGGACGAATCCCGCCCAGTGCACCGGATTGGCGAAGGGCGGGTCCTGCTCTTGCCATTCGATGAAATCCGCGGCGCGGTAGCTCTTTCCCCGCCGCTGCCGCAGGCGCGCTTCGATGTCCGCTAGCGGCAACGCGCGCAGCCGTTCCCGCGTCCACGCTAGCAAGCGCGGCCAGGAAACGTCCGGCTGGGCAGTGGCGGCTTCGTACAGCAGTTCGTGAAACAGCCAGGTCGCAACCTGGTTGCAACGCCACAGCGGCGCAATCACCCGGCGCGCGCCGGCGGCGAGCAGCGCCGGCCCCAGTCCGACCGATCCCAGCCAGCGCCGCTCGTGGGCGGCCCGGCCGTGCAGTCCGGCCTGACACGCCGACAGGGCAATATGCCCTCGTGGGTTCAAGGCGGCCAGCGTCCAGGCGGGAATATGCTCGGTGTGGCTGACGGTCAGGTGGCTGGCGCGCGGGTCCAGCGGGTCGTAGCGGCCGTGCAGGGTCAAATGGCCGTGGGCGCGGTTGTGCAGGCCGGCCATGATGTCGAAGGCGTGGGGTGTGGCGGTGGCTTGCGGCGCGGGGCTGCGCCAGTAGGCGCTGGCCGCCGCCGCTTCCTCCGGGCCGTATCCGATGTTGGCTCCCCAGGCGATGTGCGCTCGCGGCTCGGTGCGGGGCGGCGGGTGGCCGTTGCCGCGCCATCCGGCCAGATGGACGGGTCGTTCCAGCGTCAACCGTTCGGGGTCGAAGGCGTCCAGGGCCTCCCACGGCAACTGGGCCAGTTCGGCGGGCAACAGCAGCACCAGACGCCGACAACCCGTTTCGGCCGCCCAGTCATGGAGGGTGGCGACGAGCGCCCGCGTCGGTGCGCTGGCGGCGAAGGCCGCGAAAACGTCAGGAAAGCCGGTTTCCAGTTCGCCGCTTTCCGCCCAGCGCGCCCAACATTCAAGGATTCCCACGTCGCCACGCCAGCGGTTGGCTTGGGCGGCGTCGGGAAACGCGCGCCGGGTCATCGGGGCGCGCGGGGTCAGCCACAACGCCTGCAACTGGCCGGTGTTCGGGTCGAAAAACAGTTGCGCCAGCGCCTCGGCGGGCTTCAGGCGTCGCTGGCAAGCGGCGGCGTCGGGGGCGGTCGGCAAGACGGCAGCGGTCCGTTGCAGCCAGACGGCCAGCGGCGGCCAGATCGCGCCGGGGCGGGGATCGGCGTCGAGATGCGCTCGAAGGGCGGTGTTCAGCTCTTTCGCCGTGGCCGTTTTCCAGTCGTCGTCCGGGGCGTTCACCGCCAGGCCAGTCAGGGCGATTCGACCGCGTTCCAGGTGCGCCCACAGCGCGTCCGGATCGGGATGGGGGGTGGCCAGTTCCCGGCCCAGGGCGGCCTGGCTCCAGTCGTGCAGCCGCTGTTGCAAGGCCGTGGCTTCGGGCGGACCCGGATCGGCATTCAGGGCGTGGGTGAAGCGTTGCTTGAGCCGTTGCAGGGTGATCGCCAAGTCGTCCCGGTCGAGCGGCAGATGCCGATCCAGCCAGTCCCGCACGGCCTGGCCGAGCACGGCTTCGACATCGCCCAGTACCACGGCCGCCAGCGCGGCGTCGGCGAACGGTTCGGCGGGCGCGGCAGCGTTTTGCAGCGTGGCCTTCAGATCGGGGGGCGCATCGGTTTGTTCGTGTTGCGTCAGGGTTTGCAGCAGGCGTCCCAGACGTTCCGCCGCCGGCTGCGCCGGTTGCCAGGCGGCGGCCAGCCAGGTCGGCAACGGCTCGGGGTCGCCGTGATCGCGGAAGGCGAGCAGGGCGTTTTGTAGCTTGTGATCGGGGTCGTTCAACGGCCTTTCTTCGATCCCCAAGCGTCGTTTGTGCGGTTGGCGCATCGTCCAGGTGTACACCGCCCGTCGGGTCGTATCGCCGGGTTCGGGCAGCCATTCGCGCCAGCCGGTGCAATCCAGCGCCGCCGTCAACGTGGCGGGATCGTCCCACGGCGGTTGCGTCCGCCAGCGCGCGACCGTGGCGGCGGGCGGGTCCGGCTGACCGGCCAGCAGGACGGCGAGCGCGATCTGAGGGTGGTCGTTCAGCATGGCTGGGAGGCGGTTGGCGGCCCGCAGGCGCTCCACCAGCCAATCGGCTAGCGCCCGCTGGCCGCGTTCGATTCGGTCCCATTGCCATTTGGTGATCTGCGGGCGCGCGGCGAGCCGGGCGCGGCAATTCTGCAACGCCCGCCGCGCGCGCCGGTGATCGGGCCACAGGCGGCGCTTCCACCACGGTTGCCGATCCAGCGATTTCTGGATCGCGGCGCAATCTTCCGCGTTCGGCGTGGCGGGCGCGGGGAGTTGCAGCGGTTGCAATGCGTCTAGCAGGGACTGCTGCGCGGCGTGCAGCGCGGCGGTGTGGGCGTCAAGGGCCGTTTGAGCCGCATCCTGAAATCCTCGCAGGCCGTCGAACAGCCCCCGAAAGCGGTGATTTTGTTCGGCCTGGTCAAGCAGCAACGCGGCTTCGGCGGTTCGCAGCAGGGTGTCGAGTTTGTGGTTGGCGAGGTGATCGACCTTTGGGCCGTGGCAGTTCAGCAGCCAGGCATGGATCACAGAGGCCCAGAGCGGTAGGACCGCGTCGTCGGGCAGGGTGCGAAGGAGATAGAGATTGGAGGACGCATTCAAGAAGTTGGGAGTAAAGTCACAAGTGTTTGGAATAAAGCCAAAATATAAAGCAGGGAAATCTGCGGTCTTAGGAGTAAAGCCCCAAATCCAATACAGCGCCAAATAGGTCAGTTCATGGTGGCGGGCGCTGTGGGTTAAACCACGATTGAAAGCGCCAGTCGCGTTGTTGTGGTACAGCAGGAGCGTCGGTTTGCGTACCTCAGTGCCGGTTTCGCCGGCCTTCAGGAAAGTCTCAGCGTAGTCGCAGCCCCGCTGAAAGAGTCCGTCGGCGGCTTGGCGGTCGCCGCGTTGGAGTGCGGCATACCCGGCGTCGTAGTACAGCCGGAGCGTCTGCTCGCGCACGCCGACGGCGGTTTCGCCGGCCTCAAGGAAAGCGTCGGCGCGGTCGAGCCCCCGCCGATAGAACCCGGCGGCGGCGGCCCGGTCGCCGCGTTCGAGTGCGACATACCCGGCGTCGTAGTACAGCCTGAGCGCCATCTCGCGCACCCCGGCGGCGGTTTCGCCAGCTTGAAGGAAGGCTTCGGCGCGGTCGAGCCCCCGCCGAAAGAGTTCTGCGGCGGCGGCCCGGTCGCCGCGTTCGGCCGCGTTGATCCCGGGGTTGTGGTACAGCAGGAGCGCCCGCTCGCGCACGTCGGCGGCGGTTTCGCCGGCCTCCAGGAAAGCGTCGGCGCGGTCGAGCCCCCGCTGAAAGAGTCCGTCGGCGGCGGCCCGGTCGCCGCGTTCGCGCTCGTTGATCTCGGCGTTGCCGTACAGCCTGAGCGCCATCTCGCGCACCCCGGCGGCGGTTTCGCCAGCTTGAAGGAAGGCTTCGGCGCGGTCGAGCCCCCGCCGAAAGAGTTCTGCGGCGGCGGCCCGGTCGCCGCGTTCGGCCGCGTTGATCCCGGCGTCGTGGTACAGCATGAGCGCCATCTCGCGCACGCCGGCGGCGGTTTCGCCGGCATCAAGGAAAGCGTCGGCGCGGTCGAGACCCCGCCGATAGAACCCGGCGGCTGCGGCCCGGTCGCCGCGTTTGTACTCGTTGGAACCGGCGTTGCCGTACAGCCGGAGCGCCCGCTCGCGCACCCCGGCGGCGGTTTCGCCGGCCGCGAGAGCGGCCTCCACCGCCGCGAGCGCCTCCGGCCCATCGGCCGGTTGCGGAGAATCAACCGTCATCGTCGGCCTCCCTCTCGGGCAACAGATCGAGATCCAGCGTGCCGGTCGCCGCCGACCACTGACACTTCAATGCCGGCGCGTCGCTATTGGCCCGCAACGCGGCGGTTTCGGTTTCGGTCAGATCGACGCCCAGGCGCACGCTCTGGGTGCTGGCGGCGTCGGCGTTCCAATCCATCCACTCCACGACCGAGAGCGGACGCGCCTGCCCGCCCACTCGAACCGTCACCGCCGGCGACCGTTGCGGAATGTCCCGCAGCCAGCGCATCGCCAGCCGCACTTCCCGATCCCGCACCACCAACGCCACCGGCACGACCGCCAACCCCGCCTCCTGGATCGCCGCTTCCAGCGACCGCTCGGCCTCGGCGTCCAGCACCGCTGGCGTATAGGCTCGACGCAACCGCTCCAAACCGGCGCGGTTGACTTCCAGCCACCCGTCCACGGCGTCGATAGCCTTTTTCATGATTGCCACGCCGCCGGCTACCGCCGTGCGGATCGGTTGCCGCTCGCGCTCGTAGGCGGCGATCCGCTCCAGCAAACGCGCGCTTTGCGCCCGGAGTTCATCATCGGAATACAGCGCCTCGAACTCTGGATTGCTCAACGCCGCTTCGGCTTCGCGCTCGGCTTCGCGCTCGGCCTGGATTCGCAGCGCCTCGGCTAACTTGACTTTCCAGTTGGGCGATACAGTGGTGTTGGTCATGTCGATTCCCCAAAATTATGCGCAAAGGTGTTCGCGAACGGTTTTTGCGGTCGCCGGGCTTGCAAGTATCTCACGCAGTTTTTGCAAGCCACGGTTGCGGTGATAGTTGACGGCTGCCTGAGATCGCCACTTGAAGTGCGCTTGGATTTGCTTTGGAGTCCAGCCTTCGACAAATTCAAGATGCAAAACCTCTCGCTGCGTTTCGGGCAATTGAGCGGTGGCCTGGATGATGTCTTCTTGGGTTTGCTCATCCTCAAGGATTTCATCGGGCTTCCTTGAGGCTTCGTCTTGAATTTCCGCTTCATTACAATTTTCGATCATTTCCATTTCTGGCATCTTTCTTCGCAAATGGTCATTGCGCTTGTTTCTGGCAATTGCCCATACGTAAGAAATTCTCCGATCATTGATAAAATCCACGTCGTTTCCCTCCCATTTGTTGCGCAAAGTTATCCATAAATCGAGCAGCGTGTCGCTGACAATGTCTTCGGCATCATTAGGCGGAACCCCCTTTTTTATCTGTGTACCGAGCAAGCGTGGCCGAATCATACGGTCCAGTTCGTTCATTGCCGATTGGTTGCCTTTCCCAATTTGCCGGCATAACGCTCGAAACTCTTCGGGTTCAATGATAGTCATCCCAAGATTCTCCTGTTTGCTTCAATAAAAAATTGCCCCCCACGAATGGTGGAGCGATGAAAAAATTATAGATTACCGGCCCGTGCTGATTCCCCCCAATGTTTGGTGACAGTCGGAATCGCTCCCATCCGGCCGGACGCCGCCCTTGACCGTCACCTCGATGTCGATCCGGCTGTCTTCCAGCCGAACCGACGGCACGCATCCCCCCAATTGGCGGTTCAGTTCCTCCGGCGGCGGACACCCCTTGCCCACGCAGGAAAAGCGGTGCACGACCAGCGGTTGTCGTGATTCATCGCTCGTTCCGGTTGGCGCCGGCTCTCCTTGGCAAGCGGTTGAGATTGGAAGGGAGCCGATGACCATGCCCAGCACAATGAGATTGACATTATAGTTCATACGCTACTCTCCCGCTTATCCAGCCGCGCGCCGGCGATGGCTGCGGTTTGGGTTGCGAGTTCTGACCGATTGCGAGGCTGATTCAGCCGATTCGCCAGCCCCCGTCGCGCATTTCGATTCGGGAATGCGAAAGCGTCGCGCCAGAAGGATGTATACCGAGGTTTCAACCAAGGCCCGCTGTTTGGCGTGGACGCTGTCGCTCTGAAAGCTGCCCAGATTCAGGCCAATACCGCCACCGCTGGTACCGAGCGCCAACGTAAAACCATCGCGGTTTTTATTCACAGCCGTAGCCAGACTGACGTTGTCAACGGTAAATCCGCTCGCAACATTGATCAGCGACACATCCAAAGCCAAGCGCGCGGATTCCGAATTCCAGTCACCACTGGCTCGACCTCCGGTTTGATCGCGACTGGCCTCGCCAGCAACACCGATTCCGGCCCCTTGCGTCGGTTTGAACTCGGAGAAGCTGCCGCTCAAGACATAGAGGGAAAAGCCTGGCAGGTTTTTTTTATAGCGCCGAACAAACGCCCCCAAATCGACGGCTGGCAGCAGAATCTTGTTGCTTCGAAGGTGGCTCAGGATGGAGGTTTGGACGAAAGACCTGCCCGCCAGGGACAAATCAGTCGATTGCGAGGCAGGCGCCATCGTTCCGTTGCTGATCGGCTGGATGAACAGAACCAGTTGCTTGGAAGGCATTTTGTCGATCAATCGACCCAAGCAGTTCAAATAAGGGCTCATGCTCGTTTGGGTTGGTTCGATGTGATCCGAATCCACCGCGTAGCCCCCCATGTTTGCGCAACCTGCCGTTCCGACTAACGCGACGATACACGGTAAAATTGAGAAAATCTTTCGCCGCAAAGATGACATTGCCTGACCCTCCTATAAACCAGAGACACATGAATTAAGTTGCCCTCATCCTATGTATCTCCATCAGCCAATCAAATTTCAGTGCGAACAATATGATTTTCTCCATTCTTCATTCCGGCATGAACTACTGGCATCAGCGACTTGGCAGGGCAGAGTCAGCAATCAATTGATGCTCGATGCTCATAAAAAAGCCGCCCTCGGAAGAGGGCGGCAAACGTGTCACGTATTAACGACCGGCCAAAATACCACCAATCGCGGTGCTTACTGAGCAACCCAAGCCTTGGCAGTTGGTCAGCACATCGCCCTTGACGTGTGTGTCAGACTCGAAGTTGGAGCCGAGCATGATGACACCGCCTTTAGCATTGATGCCGCCGACGGTACTATGCGCCCCGCAGAGCGCGCCTTCGCACTTGGTTTCCACCTTGCCATCCACGATGACCTTGGATTTGAAGGTCGAATCCTTCATGTACACACCACCGGGATCGGGGTTGAAATCGGCGGCCACCGCGAAACCGGAACTGAAGCACAACGCAACCGCCAAAGCGGTCCCTTTAAGCAAGTATTTCATGATGCCCTCCTAAAGTAGTCAGGGTTGGGGTTTGAAGAAGAATTTGCCTTCCTCAATAATAAAGTCCACGCCAAGGGCCAATTTTTCAGTGGGAAGGAAAAATAATTTTTAGTGGCAGTTCACCTCCACGGATCCAGTAGTGACATTGAGATTGACATCGGCATAAAGCGAGCCGTCGGTAATGACCGATCCAATAATGACAGTACAGCCATCCGGGCTGACGAAGTTGTCGATAAAACCATCCGGGGCAAACAAATCCAGCGCATCGCCCACTTTCGCCAGCTTTGACACAGTCTTTAGGGCCTTGGCCCCGCTAGCGAAACTCGGCCCAGCCACGCTGGCGCTGGGTACCTTAATGGGCTGCCAAGCCAGCGTCAGGTTGGACGAGCAAGCCGCCACCAGCAATAAAGGCGTAACAAAATGTTTCGGTTTCATAAAAAACTCCTTATCCCTGCAAAGGGGTGGTCAGCCAGCCGAAAATGCTAGGGTCTCATTGCTTTTATCGAGTCAGCGGACAATTTTTTCAGGGCGGGAGCTAACTGGGTAATTTTTGTCGGAAATTTTTACCGAAAAAGCCCCCGCCAAGGGCGGAGGCTTACCAGTGGCAATAACCAATTACCACCTTTCATTCGGCGGGCTGGGAGGATTGATGTCCCAATAGGTGTTGCGCTCGTCTGCGGTGGTGTTCCAGCCCATCGTCCGCTCCGTCCCGGCCGAATGATCATCGCGGGCCTGTTTCCGGATGTCATCCGGCGTTTTGCCGGGGTTAACGTGGCCGTCGGAGTTGAAAATATCAAACCAGCTCATCACGATGCTCCTTACAAAAGTGGATAGGGCAGTGGGTGAAATCACTTTCCTTACGCTGATTCCGGTGCCCTTAGCCCGGATTCAGATGCGCTTCCTTGGCGCTCTTATCATTAAAGTCTCGGTTGGGCGGCGATTTTTCAGGGGCGTGGCGAAAAATTTTTCCGGTTCCGCAGTTGGCTTTTTCGTACACTTGCGATCCTTAAATCCATTTCACTGAGCCCGATTTCAGTCCCGTGCAACGATCACGGATAACCAAGATGCAATACAAAGACTTGCGCGATTTCATCGCCCAACTGGAACGCCTCGGCGAACTGAAGCGCGTTCGGGTGGCCGTCGATCCCAGACTGGAAATGACCGAGATTTGCGACCGGGTGTTGCGGGCTGGCGGGCCGGCGATCCTGTTCGAGAACCCCAAGGGTCATGCGATTCCGGTGCTGGGCAATTTGTTCGGCACGCCGCGCCGGGTGGCGCTGGGCATGGGAGCGGACGACGTGGACGCCTTGCGCGAGGTGGGTAAGCTGCTGGCGTTTCTCAAGGAACCCGAACCGCCCAAGGGTTTGCGCGATGCGTGGGAGAAATTGCCGGTCTTCAAGAAGGTGCTGGACATGGCGCCCAAAAAGGTGGGCCGGCCACCGTGCCAGGAGCGGGTGATCGAGGGACCGGACGTCGATCTATCCCGCCTGCCGGTGCAACACTGCTGGCCGGAAGACGCCGGACCGCTGATTACCTGGGGCCTGGTGGTCACGCGCGGGCCGAACAAGCCGCGCCAGAATCTCGGCATCTACCGCCAGCAGGTGATCGGTCGCAATCAGGTCATCATGCGCTGGCTGGCGCAGCGCGGCGGGGCGCTGGATTTCCGCGAATGGCAACAGGCCCGACCCGGCGAGCCGTTTCCCATCGCCGTGGCGCTGGGCGCGGATCCGGCAACGATTCTGGCCGCCGTGACGCCGGTGCCGGACACCTTGTCGGAGTACGCCTTCGCCGGGTTGCTGCGTGGTTCCCGTACCGAACTGGCCCAATGTCTGGGCAACGAATTGCAAGTGCCGGCCTCGGCCGAGCTTGTGCTGGAGGGCCATATCGCCCCCGGCGAGACCGCGCTGGAAGGACCGTTCGGCGACCATACCGGTTATTACAACGAGGTGGACCGCTTCCCGGTATTCACCATCGAGCGCATCACCCACCGCGAGAATCCCATTTATCACAGCACCTACACCGGTCGGCCACCGGACGAGCCGGCCATTCTCGGGGTGGCGCTGAACGAGGTGTTCGTGCCGATCCTGCAAAAGCAGTTTCCCGAAATCGTGGATTTTTACCTGCCGCCGGAGGGCTGTTCCTACCGGCTGGCGGTGGTGTCGATGCGCAAGCAGTATCCGGGGCACGCCAAGCGGGTGATGCTCGGCGTCTGGTCGTTCCTGCGCCAGTTCATGTATACCAAGTTCGTGATCGTGGTGGACGAGGACGTGAACACCCGCGACTGGAAGGATGTCATTTGGGCCATGACGACGCGCATGGACCCGGCGCGGGATACGGTCATGATCGAAAACACGCCGATTGACTATCTGGATTTCGCCTCGCCGGTGTCCGGTCTCGGCTCCAAGATTGGGTTTGACGCCACCAACAAATGGCCGGGCGAGACCAACCGCGAATGGGGCCGGCCCATCGCGATGAGCGCGGAGGTCAAGCAACGGGTGGATGCGCTGTGGGGAGAGTTGGGGTTGTAGCGTTGAGTCCATAACGCCAGTTTGGTGCAAGTAGATTTTTTACGGCAAATTGCCGTATGCTATTGACAGGAGGAATGCGACCATGCCTACCGCAACAGCTACTGCACGTTTGGAAGCCCGGATCAGTCCTGAGTTGCATGCTCTTCTCAAGCGGGCCGCCGAACTCCAGGGGCGCACCCTAACCGATTTCGTAGTGACCGCCGTCCAGGAAGCCGCCCAGCAGGCTATCGAACAGGCCGAGGTCATTCGGTTGTCCCTGGCGGATCAGGAATGTTTCGCGCGGGCGCTGTTATCGCCGCCGCCACCAAACCCGGCTCTGGAGCGCGCCTTCGCTCGGCGCCGAAAACTCGTGATTGCCGGATGAGCGGTACGCCGTTCCAGGTTATACCCCTGGAAAATCGCCACGACCGCACCGGTTTCCACAGCGGTTCGGAGCCGCTGGATCGCTATTTCCGGGATCACGTCATGCAGGATATCCGCCGACGGGTGACGGCGTGCTTCGTGGCGTTGACGGGCGAACAACGCATCGCGGGCTTCTATACCCTGGCTTCAGCCAGCCTGCTGCTCTCCGACCTGCCGGCGAGTCTCACCAAGAAACTCCCGCGCTACCCATCCGTGCCCGCCATACGCCTGGGGCGTTTGGCTGTCGATCAGGACTTTAAGGGCCAGTGCCTGGGGGGCGCCTTGCTGGCCGATGCCTTGGAGCGCGCCCTGCGTTCCGAAATCGCCGCCTATGCCCTGATGGTTGATGCCAAGGATGAATCCGCCGTGGCGTTCTACCAGCATCATGGCTTTATCCGCCTGCCCGACCAAGGGCTGAAGCTGTTCCTGCCGCTGGCGACGGCGCGAGGCGTGGTGCAGGGTATCTAATCGAAAGGCCTCGGCGCGGACGAGATCGCTACCCGGTCACGGTGATTTTCCACGCCAGCGCCCGCGATGCCTTGCCGAAGGTGTTGAATGAGTGAATGCGATCATTTCTCGATAGATATTGAACTCTTGGCAGGTTGGGCTGAGCTTGCGAAGCCCAACGCCATATGATGGATGAAATGATAAAACCATGTCTCAAGATCAACGCCTGGAACAAAAAATCAATGAATGCAAAGAGCAATTCAAGCGGCTCTCTACCATTATTGAAAGATTGAAGAAGGACCATGACTATGAAACGCAATCCGAAGAGAAGATCAGAATTGAAGCCCTGTTCAAAGAACGGGAACGGAAGCGCCAGACTGTAGAACAACAATGGCAATCCCTGGAAGCCGAGCAGGCGCAACAGCAGTTACCGCGGCTGGAACAGGAGGCCCGCCAGTTGGAGCGCAACAAGGCATTCAAGGAAGCGCTTGAGGCTTGGTGGGAAATCCGCCGCCTCGAACCCAGCAATCCCCAGATCGCCGACGAAATCGGCCGACTCGAAGCGCGGCTCCAGCATTCCCAACAGCTTACCGAGTACATCAAGCGTCTGACCCGCCGGCTGGCGGAAATCAAGCCGATTTACCCAACGGTAATAACCCATTTACGGCGGATGGTCGAAAAAGGCGGCCAAGATGAGGCGCTGGTGGGCATTGTGGATGATTTTCTGGAGGGCCACCTGCCCGCCGACGATTTCATGACCACCTGGCAGACGCTGACGACGGCCAGCACCAAGGAGGAACCGGATTACCGCGCTCTGGCCGACCGCCTGAAGCGTGGTGAAATCGTGCTGTTTCTGGGCTCGGATATTCCCCGTCTATTGCATGGCCAAGCTCACATGGAGGCTTTGGTGCCCGAACTGGCGCAACGGGTTAATTACCAGGGCTATGCCGATTCCCTGTCGATGATCGCGGAATACTATCAGATGAAACCGGAGTACGGCCGGTCATCGCTGGTGCGCCATCTCAAAACTCTTGTCGGAATCCCCGTTCCCGATGTCTCGCTTTATCGGTTGCTGGCCCGCATCGAGCAGCCGCTGGTGCTGATTTCCGCCAATTACGATCTATCTCTGGAACATGAATTGCGGCAGGCGGGCAGAAAATATGCGCTGATTGCATCCATCATTATGCCCAGCCCACCCGACTGCGAACTGGGCAGTGTGGTCGTGCATTACTCGGATCGGGAGGCGCCGGAATTCCTGCGGCTGGAAGAGGAGTTGTCCGGCCTCAAGTTGATTGACGATGGTTATGTGCTGATTTATAAAATCCGTGGTTACTGCAACACCGTCCACGAGCCAATGGCGTATCAACACAATATTCTGACGCTGGCCGAGGAGAATTATTTCACCTTCGCCCGTCACATGGATCGGTTGATTCCCAGCTACGTGGTGAAACAGTTCGCGGCGCGCGGCTTGTTTTTCCTGGGCTATTCGCCGCGCCATTGGGAAGATCGCCTGCTGGTCAACGGGATTCTGGATAAACGCCGGCATCAGCAATACGAACCGGCCCATGTAATCACCAAGGATACCGATCCCTTCGTGCGCGCTTACTGGGATTCGCGGGGGGTGCATCGCTACGGGCTCGAACTGACCGAATTCGTGCGTGGGCTGGAGGAATATCTGCAATGAATGCCTCCGTGCCGTCTCCCTACAAAGGCCTGCGTCCCTATGAGGAACAGGATCGCGATAATTTCTTTGGCCGCGAGAAGGAATGCCGGATTCTGATTGATAAGATTCTGGCGAACAAACTCACCCTGTTATTCGCCGCGTCCGGGGTCGGCAAAAGTTCGCTGTTGCAGGCGGCCGTGTTGCCGCGACTGAAAGATCCCCGCCACGAGAACCGCGACGGCGTTTATTACAACGATTGGGTTTCGCCGCCCCTGGAGGGCTTGAAACAGCAGGTTCTCAAAACGCTGCAACAGCAAAGCCTTTTGGAAAACGTGGCACTGCCGGCGGAGTTGCCGGAACGATCCCTGAACGAGTTTTTCAGCTTCTGCGCTTTGTTTACCCGGCAGCCGCTGGTGGTGGTGCTGGATCAGTTCGAGGAATTTTTCCAGTATCAGCGCCACACTACCGATTTCAAGCCGTTCATCCAGCAACTGTCGGCGGTCGTCACCGACCGGGATGCGCCCATCGCCGTGGTGATCGCCATGCGCGAGGATTTCGCGCTGGAACTGAACGCCTTCAAGCCGACCCTGCCCACGCTGCTGTTTGAAAATTTCTACCGACTGGAGCGGCTGGACCAAGCCAATGCCCGCAAAGCCATCGAGGAGCCGGCGCAGCGGGTGAGTTTTCGCTTTGATCCCGCGCTGCTGGAAGTATTGCTCAAGGATCTAGCGGCCCGCGAACAGCGGGGTTCAGCTACTATCCCGCTCGCCGAAGAGCTGGATACGGTGGAGCCCGCCTATTTACAGATCGTCTGCTCGCAGCTTTGGGAGGTCGAACAGCATAACCCGGACCGCTCGCTGCGGCTGCACACGTATCAGGCTAAAGGTCGGGCGGCGGGTATTCTAAAAAATTATGTGGAAAGCATCATCGGTGGGTTTTCGCCGGGCGACAAAAAACTGGCATCTAAAGCATTCGATCATCTGATCACTCGACGCGGCACCAAGATGGCGTACACGGCGGGCGATCTGGCCCAGTTGCTGGGCGTCAACGGGGAAGCCTTGGGCAAGGTTCTGGATCGGCTGGAAGCCAGCCGCATTCTGCGGCGGCAGTCTCGGCACGGCGTATTCTGGTATGAGTTGTATCACGATCTATTCTCCAAGCCGATTGAAGAATGGAACGAGGTTTACAAGGCCAAACAACGCAATAGACGAGCGTTGCTGTTGGTGGGCGTTGTCGTTATGGCTGGGTTTGCGCTATATGGCGCTTACGACATCGTGATGAATTATACCAGCTATCACTTGCGGTTGAGCGCCAAGCAGGGGGTTTCGGATGGTATCGAGCTTTACCGGGGTAAGACCGGTAGCCATGATATCCTGGGATTACAGGGCTATATTGCGGAAACCGGTTATCTGCGCTCGCAGGTTGAACCGGATAAGTTATTCGATAACAAGGCGGTCGGTGATTATGATGTTTTGAATGGGGAGTTAATCGGCAATTTGCCGCTGACGGAAAGAATAGCCGCTTATTGGGACGATGGACAGACTAACAAAGCCTTGGAATTGGCAAGACGATCAATCTCTGAATATGACGCGCTGCGTTCAAATGAAATTGCTAATAAATTAGCCGATTTTCGTTCTTTGCGGGCCATTCGGCTTTTAATGGATAGACTGGAGCAAATCAGCGACTCCAATCTCAAGGAAAAAATCATCGTTGCGTTGGGTACAACACGAACGACAGATGCTTTTGAGAGCTTGCTCAATCTACAGAATGATCCGAATCTAAAGATACGGCTCGCCGTAGTTCAGGCATTGAGCCAACTGGGCAGCCCGCGCGCGGTCGAACCCCTGGCGCGAGGCTTGGCCGACGCCAAAGCGTGCGTGCGCGTAGCGGCCGCCGAAGCGCTGGGCCGCTTGGGCGATCCGCGCGCGGTTGAGCCCCTGGTGCGAAGCCTGGCCGATGCCGGCAGGGACGTGCGCTCGGCCCACAGGGAGGACTTGTGCTGGACCGATAGGGACGTGGACGAGCGCTGGGCCGGCAGGGACGTGCGCCGGACCGCCGCCGAGGCGCTGGGCGAACTGGGCGACCCGCGCGCGGTCGAGTCCCTGGTGCGATATCTTGCTGACGCCGACGCGGGCGTCCGCGTGGCCGCCGCCGAAGCGCTGGGCCGCCTGGGCGACCCGCGCGCGGTCGAGCCCCTGACGCGAATCATCCTGGCCGATGCTGATGCGAGCGTGCGCCGAACCACCGCCGAGGCGCTGGGCAAGCTGGGCGACCCGCGCGCGGTCGAGCCCCTGACGCGAATCATCCTGGCCGATGCTGATGCGAGCGTGCGCCGAACCACCGCCGAAGCGCTGGGCCGCCTGGGCGACCCGCGCGCGGTCGAGCCCCTGGTGCGAGTCCTGGCCGACGCCGACGCGAGCGTGCGCCGGACCGCCGCCGAAGTGCTGGGCAAACTGGGCGATCCGCGCGCGGTCGAGCCCTTGGCGCAAGTCTTGGCCGACACCGACGCGAGCGTGCGCCGGGTCGCCGCCGAAGTGCTGGGCCGCCTGGGCGACCCGCGCGGGATCGATCTCCTGGTGCGAGACCTGGCCGCCGCCCATCCGAGCAAGCACCAGGACGGCGTCATAGCACTGGTCCACCTGGGTGGCCCGCGCGCGGTCGAGCCCCTGACGCGAAGCCTGGCCGACGCCGACGCGAGCGTGCGCCGGACCGCCGCCGAAGTGCTGGGCGAACTGGGCGACCCGCGCGCGGTCGATCCCCTGGCGCGAGTCCTGGCCGACGCCGACGCGCGCATGCGCTGGGCCGCCACCCAGGCGCTGGGCCGCTTGGGCGACCCGCGCGCGGTCGAGCCCCTGGTGCGAAGCCTGGCCGACGCCGACGCGAGCGTGCGCCAGACCGCCGCCGGGGCGCTGGGCCGCTTGGGCGACCCGCGCGCGGTCGAGCCCCTGGTGCGAGTCCTGGCCGATGCGAGCGTGCGCCGGGCCGCTGCCGAGGCGCTGGTCCGACTGGGCGACCCGCGCGCGGTCGAGCCCCTCCTGGCGCGAGGCCTGGCCGCCGCCGGTGCGGGCGTGCGCGTGGCCACCGCCGAAGCGCTGGGCCGACTGGGCGACCCGCGCGCGGTCGAGGCCCTGGTGCGAGGCCTGGCCGACGCCAACGCGGGCGTGCGCCGGATCGCCGCCGAGGCGCTGGGCCGGCTGGGTGATGCAACCGCCAGCAAATCCTTACTGCAACGGCTTGACGATCAGGATGCAGAAGTACGCAAAGCAGTGTTGCTGGCTCTGGGTAAAATTGGCGATCACTCTGTTCTCGATGCGGTCGCTACCGCTTTTCACAAGCCGCAGGAGGAACGCCCAGCCAGAATGGCGGCAGCGATGGTGTTGTTGAAATTTAACCGCGATGATGGGTTATCCCTGTTGACCGAACTCGGCGGTAGCAATAAAAGCACTACTAGACAAGAGTTGGCTAAAACGCTGGGCGCATTCCCCACAACCGCCGGCAATCAGTTACTCACCACGCTTCTTGAAGATAAAAATCTCGAAGTCAAATTGATCGCTATCCAATCGCTCGGCAACATCCAGGCGACTAACGTATTACCTGCTTTGCAAACGCTGCTGCGGAATTCCAACATCCAGAGCCAGACCGCCGCCGCCGAGGCGCTGAGTCGAATCGCTTCACCGGACAGCATTCCCGCCTTGCAAACAGTCCTGCTCGATTCTCAAACCGCCATCCCGGTTCGCCGGGCGGCGCTCACGGCGTTGAACAACATCGGAACGGATGAATCCATCCAGATCATTTTGGAAGCTGTCGAAAAAGACGAACCAATCCTCGGGCTCCATGCCTGTCGAGAACTGGGCGGGAAAGACCGGGAAAAGGCGCTGCCCTGGCTCTCCAAGCGGCTGAAGGAGATCGAAGGACAATACCGGGAATGGCGGCGGATTCGGGATTCCGAGCGTCCCGACTTCAGCGAGGAACAAGGCAAGCAGTGGGCAGAGCAACTCAAAGCGGCCGAACCGCAGCGTTTCTCGGCCTTCCCCATCGCCCAGGCCATCGCCCGCATCGACCCCAACGGCAAAGGCTTCTCGCTGCTGTCCCACGATCTGGCCGACGTGCGCGCCGGCGCCTGGACGGGCCTGAGCCAGGCGGGGAATGTGAAGCTGCTCGAACGCCTGCACGCCGAACACCAAGCCAGCCGGGAGCCGCTGTTCCGCCACGCCGCCTACCGCGCCATCGACCTCCTGCTGATCCGCCTGGGCGGCAACCGCAAACCGCAAGACCGGACCGACCTGGAAGCGTTCTACAACCAGGTGAAAGACGTGGAAGGCGTCGGCGAGCGGGTGGAATGGACCCTCAACCAACTCAAGGAGCGTTTCCCATGAACAGCCGCCAGCACATTCTGCAAACCCGCATTCAGGAACTCCAAACCCGCCGGGACCGGTTGACCCAAAAATTGCGAGCCGTGGCCCGGCAGCGGGATGACGAAACCCGCGCCGAAGAGAAAATTCGCCTGGACGCCATCATCCAGGAAACCGAAAACGACCGCCGCCAGGTCGAAGCAGAACTTTTCAAACTCGAAGACGAAATGAATGCTCTTAACGTCACCGCCGTACCTTCCACATCCCCTCCACCCCGCCCCAGGACGAGTGGCCCCATCAAGCTGTTCTACTCCTACGCCCACGAAGACGAAGCCCTGCGGGAACGGCTGGAAGTCCATCTCAAGCTGCTGAAGCGCCAGGGCATCCTCCAGGACTGGCACGACCGCGACATCGGCGCTGGCAGCGAATGGGCCGCGCAGATCTCCGCGCATCTGGAAAGCGCCGACCTGGTCCTGTTGCTGATCAGCCCGGATTTCATCGCCTCCGATTACTGCTGGGACATCGAATTGAAGCGTGCCATGGAACGCCACGAAGCCGGCGAGGCCCGCGTCATTCCCATCATCCTGCGCGAAACCGACTGGACCGGCGCCCCGCTCGGCAAGCTCCAGGCGCTCCCCAAGGACGCCAAACCGGTGAAGAGTTGGCCGGATCAGGACGCCGCCTTCGTCGATATCGCCCGTGGCATCCGCAAAGCCGCCGAGGAATGGGCAGGCAGAGGGCGGTCGTCGGTTTGATGGCGCGTACTGAACTTGACCGGCCTGCATTCATTCCAACCGGTTGCGATTTCAACCAACTCCCCCTATTCCGCCATGCTCTATCAAGTCACCATCCAGCCGAGCGGTCACGAACTCCAGGTCGCCGAGCACGAAACGATCCTGGACGCCGCCCTGCGCGAGAAAGGCGGCGTGCTGCCCTACGGTTGTCGCAACGGCAAATGCGGTTCCTGCATGGGCACGATTCGGTCCGGCGAGATCGCCTATCCCGATGGCCGGCCGCCCGGCCTGAGCGAGCGCGAGCAAGCCGAGGGTAAGGCGCTGCTGTGTCAGGCCCGGCCGCGCTCCGATCTAGTGATCGAAGCGCGCGAGGTTAAGGCCGGCGGCGACATCGTGGTCAGGATTCTGCCTTGCCGGGTGGAGCGGCGGGAGTTGCTGGCCCCGGACGTGATGCGGCTCTATCTCAAGCTGCCGAATACCGAGCGCCTGCAATTCCTGGCCGGGCAGTATGTGGATATTTTGCTGGCCGACGGGCGGCGACGCAGTTTTTCCTTGGCCAATCCGCCTCACGCCGACGAGTTGCTGGAACTGCATGTGCGCCAGGTGCCGGGGGGCTTTTTTACCGGTTACGTGTTCGACAAGATGAAGGACAGGGCGTTGTCGCGCTTTCAGGGACCGCTGGGAACCTTCTTCCTGCGCGAGGATTCGTCGCGCCCGATCCTCCTGATCGGTGGCGGCACCGGCTTCGCCCCGCTGAAGGGAATGCTCGAACACGCTTTCCACATCGGGCTGAACCGGCCGCTGCATTTATACTGGGGCGCGCGAGCCAGGGTGGATTTGTATCTGGACGAACTGCCGCGCCAGTGGGAGGCGAAACATCCGAACTTCCGCTACACGCCGGTGCTGTCGGAACCGCGCCCGGACGATGACTGGAACGGGCGCGCGGGCTGGGTGCATGAGGCGGTCGCCGCCGATTATCCCGATCTGAGCGGTTATGAGGTTTACCTGAGCGGCCCGCCACCGATGATCGAAGCCGCCAAGCCGGTGTTCGCCGCCCAAGGTTTGCCGGCGGAGCAACTCTTTTACGACTCCTTCGAGTTTTCGGCGCGTTGAATACGGTCCATGGGAATAGCCAGTACCCCGGCAAGGAGGGTATAGTCTTCAAATCATCAGGCCACCCGAATTTTTCCCGGCGTTCGCGGGTCGAAACTCTCGCTTAATGACCGGTCCCAGCCCAATTTCACCATGAAACGCTTCCTGCAACGCCATCTGCCCGATCCCCAGGAGTTGCGCGCTCATAAAAGCCTGCGCTTTCTGGGCGATCTGTTGCACGATCCGCGCCTGTGGCATTTCGGGCGTCGTCCCACCGTGCTCGGATTGGCGGTGGGTGCGTTTTTCGCCTTTGTACCGTTCCCCTGGCAGATGTTGCTCGCCGCCGTGACCGCCACCTGGTTGCGGTTCAACTTGCCGGTGGCGGTGGCCATGGTGTGGATCACCAATCCGCTGACCGTTCCACCCATCGCCTTCGCCAACTACCACCTCGGCGTTTGGTTGCTGGGGCGGTCGCCAGAGTCCTGGACGTTCGAACTTTCGCTGGACTGGTTGCTGCAACAAGCCGATACGGTGGGTTTGCCTTTGCTGGTCGGCTCGATGGCGACCGCCGTGGTGGCCGGCATCCTGACCTTCTGTATCGGGCATCTGCTCTGGCGCTGGCATATCGTCGCCCGGTTCCGCCGCCGGCGAGCCGCGGCTGGCTTGGTTTGAAGCCGCCCGCCAAGGCGGCGCCCGTTTTTCCCGCATTTCTCCCCCGGTGCTTGCCCTCCTTGGCAGGCGCCCTCCCTGAAGGTACTGTTTGGCATGTCACCCCCCATCACGCAATTTGAAGAATTGGCGCTGTCGCCACCGCTGCTCCAGACCCTGAAGGAAGTGGGCTACGAAGCCCCATCGCCCATTCAGGCGGCCTGTATTCCCCCGCTCCTCGCCGGCCACGATCTGATCGGCCAGGCCCAGACCGGCACCGGCAAGACCGCCGCGTTCGCTCTGCCGCTGCTGGAGCGGCTGGATTTGGCTGACCGCCAGCCGCAGGTCCTGGTGCTGACCCCGACGCGCGAACTGGCGATCCAGGTCGCCGAGGCGTTCCAGAGTTACGCCCGTCATCTGCCCGATTTTCACGTCCTGCCCATTTACGGTGGCCAGAGCATGAGCCTCCAGCTTCGCCATCTGCGGCGCGGCGTCCATGTGGTGGTCGGCACGCCGGGGCGGATCATGGATCATCTGCGTCGGGAAACCCTGACGCTGGATGGCTTGCGCAGCGTGGTGCTGGACGAGGCCGACGAGATGCTGCGGATGGGCTTCATCGAGGACGTGGACTGGATTCTCGAA
>CALGOO010000084.1 GCA_937960715.1 uncultured Candidatus Competibacteraceae bacterium | reverse complement strand
TGGCGGAGCGGCCGGCGGCGCCAGCCACCAGTCGTCGGGGATGAGCATCTCGCCGGATTCGGCGGCGGGCGCCGGGGGCGCTTCGGGCGCCGTCGGGAGAGGGGATTCGGTTTCAGCGCGGGACGAGGTCGGTGGAGCAGCCTCGGCCGCCGCCGGTTCCGGAGTTGGCGGCGTGGGCAGGGGCGGCGGCGCTCCAGCCGCCAGTTCTGGTGGTTCGAAAAAGGCCCGGTCCGGGGTGAGCGGGTCGGGCGGCGGCTCGGTGGCCACGGCGCCCTTGGCGGGGCGTCCACCGGGGGGCTGGAGATTCAGATGATCGGGTTCCTCGGCCAGCAGGTCGGCGAAGGACGGCTGGTCCGGGGCGGCCAGGCCGCCACCCAAACTGGCCACGCCGACGGCGGGCAAGCCTCGCGGCGCCAGCACGACATCGGTAATGGGGCCTGCCGGTTCGGTTTCCGTCAGTTCCTCCGCGCCGGGAATCAGGCTCGCTTCGATTTCGTATTCGCCCAGAACGAAGTGGTCGCCGTCCCTGAGCCGGATCGTCTGATTGCGCGGGATACGCTGTTCGGAGTCGTTGAGGAACGTGCCGTTGGTGCTGGTGTCGGTGAGGAAGTACCCGCCGTCCTGGTAATGGACGACGCAGTGATTGCTGGATAGGATGCGCTCCGGATCCTGCAGGATCCAGCCATTCTGCGCCGCGCGGCCGATGCTGAGGGAGCCGCGGTCCAGAATCTTGCCAGTTTCCTGACCAGGAGAAAGCCGCTGAAAGCTAGTGATGGTCAATTTCAGGGGCATGACGCGATGTCCGTTGACAGGGAAGCCGCTTTGCGCGCTGACGCGAAACTCCTCGAACCGGAGGTGTCGGATTATTCGCAACGCAGTCTATACCGCCCGCGCAATCGCGCCAAGCGGGGCTATACTGTGAACCACTCGCAACCGAACCAGGCGTGCAACGATGAGTGTGATTGACATCGAGGAGTTGCTCGGCGAGATCGCCGCCGCCGCGCCCTGCGGCGAGGATCTCGAATACGACCCGGCCTTTGCCGAGATGGAGAAGCTGGCGCAGGAAACGCCGGAACGCCAATACGGCGACACCATCATTCCGGCGGAGCCGCCCGACTGGCGCGGCGTCCGAAAGACGGCGCTGGCCCTGTTCGAACGCACCCGGGATTTGCGGGTGGCGGTGTGTCTGACGCGCGCTCTGCTGCAGGTCGATGGCTTGGTCGGCTTCGCCGACGGCTTGGCCCTGGTGGATGGCTTGATCGAACGGTATTGGGACGATGTCTACCCCCGGCTCGATCCCGATGACGACAACGATCCGACCCTGCGGATCAACACCATCGTGGCGTTGTGCGATCCGGAAGCTACCCTGCGGGCCTTGCGGGAAACGCCGTTGGTCAGTTCGCGCGTGCTGGGACGATTCAGCCTGCGCGATATCCAGATCGCCGCTGGCGTGTTGACCCCGGTGACGACCGACAACCAGGCGGAGCCGCCGACCCAGGCCAAGATCGATGGTGCATTTCAGGAGGTCGGTCCGGAGAACGCGCGGACCGTCGCGGCGGCGGTGGCGGAGGCCATGGCGCGGGCCGAACGGATCGAAGCCCAGTTGACCGATCGGATCGGCGTGACCCAGGCGCCGGACCTGAGCGCGCTGGTTGGGGTGCTGAAGGAAATTCGGCAGGCGTTGGCCGAACAATTGCAACAGCAGGGCGCGGGTCCAGCCGGCGAGGCGTCGGCGGACGAACCCGCGGATGCGGGTTCGTCCGAAGCCGCCGGCAGCGGACAGCGGCTGGTGGTGGGTGAAATCACCAGCCGTGAAGAGGCGATGCGGATGCTGGACAAGATTTGCGAGTACTTTCATCGCCACGAACCTTCCAGCCCCGTGCCTTTTTTGTTGAAACGCGCCAGGAGCCTGGTGACCAAGGACTTCATGGCGATTTTGAACGATCTCGCGCCCGGCGGAACCGAGCAGGCGACCCTGATTTTCGGTATTCAAGGCGAGAATGCCGACTAGCGACTATACTCCAAAGTAGTTGACTGATGAGCTAGGTTACCGCTGGGTAGCCGCCATGGCGTGATTCGAGTGAGATGAGGAGATATTCCGATGGCGATGAGCAGTCAGAAGTTTATTGCTCGCAACCGGGCGCCGCGCGTGCAAATCGAGTACGACGTCGAGGTGTACGGTTCGCAGAAAAAAGTCCAGTTGCCCTTCGTGATGGGCGTGATGGCCGATCTGTCCGGCAAGCCGGTCGACCCGCTGGCGCCGGTGGCCGACCGCAAGTTTCTCGAGATCGACGTGGACAACTTCGACAGCCGCATGAAGGCGATGAAACCGCGGGCGGCGTTCCGGGTGCCCAACACCCTGACGGGTGAAGGCGAATTGAGCGTGGATCTGACTTTCGAAAGCATGGACGATTTTTCCCCGGCCGCCGTGGCGCGCAAGGTCGACTCCTTGAACCGTTTGCTCCAGGCCCGCCAGCAACTGACCAACTTGATGACTTACATGGACGGCAAAACCGGCGCCGAGGACCTGATCGCCAAGGTCTTGAACGATCCGAGCCTGTTGCAGGCGCTGGCGACGGCGCCCAAGCCCCAGGAACCCGCGACGCCCGCCGCCGAGGAGTGATGAACCATGGCCGAAACCAGTCCAAGCGCCCAGGCTCAGCCTGAAATCCAGACGCTGGAAGCCAGCGACTTTTCCTCGCTGTTGCAACGAGAGTTCAAGCCCAAGTCCGATCAGGCCAGGGAGGCGGTCGAAAACGCGGTCAAGACCCTGGCCGAGCAGGCGTTGCAGTACACGCCGCTGATTTCGAAGGACGTGCTCAAATCGATCGAGTCGATGATCGCGGCCATCGACCGCAAGCTGACGGAACAGGTTAACCTGGTCATCCACCATCCGGATTTCCAGCAACTCGAAAGCGCCTGGCGCGGTCTGCACTACCTCGTCAACAACACCGAAACCGACGAGATGCTGAAAATCCGGGTGATGAACATCTCCAAGAACGAGTTGCGCAAGACACTGCGGAAGTTCAAGGGCACCGCCTGGGATCAGAGTCCGCTGTTCAAGAAGGTCTACGAGGAAGAGTACGGCCAGTTTGGCGGCGAGCCGTTCGGATGTCTGGTGGGCGATTACTATTTCGACCACAGTCCGCCGGATGTGGAGTTGCTGCGCGAGATGTCCCAGGTCGCCGCCGCGTCGCATACCCCGTTCATCGCCGCCGCCGCGCCCACGGTCATGCAAATGGATTCCTGGCAGGAGCTGAGCAACCCGCGCGACCTGACCAAGATTTTCCAGACGCCGGAATACGCCGCGTGGCGATCGCTGCGCGAGTCCGAGGATTCCCGCTACATCGGCCTGGCGATGCCGCGATTTCTGGCGCGGCGGCCTTACGGCGCGAAATCCGATCCCATCGAGGAGTTCGATTTCGAGGAAGACGTGGAAGGCGCCGATCACCACAAGTACACCTGGGCCAATTCGGCCTACGCGATGGCGACCAACATCACTCGGGCCTTCAAGCTGTATGGCTGGTGCACCCGAATTCGCGGCATCGAGTCCGGCGGGGCGGTGGAATTCCTGCCGACCCACACCTTTCCCACCGACGATGGCGGCGTGGACATGAAGTGTCCGACCGAGATCGCCATCAGCGACCGGCGCGAGGCGGAGCTGGCCAAAAACGGCTTCATGCCGCTGATTCACAAGAAAAACAGCGACTTCGCCGCTTTCATCGGCGCGCAGTCGCTGCAGAAACCCACCGAGTACGACGATCCGGACGCGACCGCCAACGCCAACCTGTCGGCCCGGCTGCCGTATCTGTTCGCGGTGTGCCGATTCGCGCACTATCTGAAATGCATGGTGCGCGACAAGATCGGCTCGTTCAAGGAGCGGGAATCGCTCGAACGCTGGTTGCAGGAGTGGATTTACAACTACGTGGACGGCAATCCCGCCATTTCCAGCGAGGAAACCAAGGCGATGAAACCCCTGGCGGCCGCCGAGGTGGTGGTGCAGGAAGTGGAGGGCAATCCAGGTTACTACACCTCGAAGTTTTTCCTGCGCCCGCATTACCAGTTGGAAGGCCTTACCGTGTCGCTGCGGCTGGTGTCCAAGTTGCCCTCGGTCAAGGGCGCCTGATCCGACGCGGTTGGACGGGCCAGAGTGGGTGGACAGGAAGCCCATTCTGGTCCGGCGGACGGTCTACTAATAAAATAGCCTTTTAAAACAATAAATTGATTTTGGCATATGATGTGCTATATCTGTAAGCGACGACGGAACTAGCAGTCTTTCGCGCCTCGGACCAGGTTGCGAGAGCGCCGTTGATCGAAGCGACGGGTTGAACCGTTCCCAATGTTTGCACCACATGCGAGGAAACAACGATGGCTGACTCATTTCTGAAGATTGGCGACGTGAAGGGCGAGTGCAAGGATTTCGAATTCAAGGAATGGATCGAAGTGCTGAGCTGGTCCTGGGGCGCGTCGCAAATGGGCACCGCCGGCCACGGCACCGGCTTGGGCGCCAGCAAGGTGAATATGCAGGATTTCCACTTCACCATGCATTTTTGCGGGGCGTCGCCGGTACTGTTTCTGTCGTGCGCCTCGGGCCACCACTATCCGGACGCAACGCTGGTCATGCGCAAGCCGACCGGCAAGGAAGGCGGCCAGGCGAAATTCCTGGAGTTCAAATTCAAGGATGTCATGGTCAGCAGCTACCAGACCGGCGGTGCCGGCGAGGGTTTGCCGGTCGAGAGTCTGTCCCTGAACTTTACCTCGGTGACGCAGGAATACTTCACCCAGGATGAGAAGGGCGCGACCAAGTCGGCGGGCAAGTCGGGCTGGGATGTCAAGACCAACAAGAAGATGTAACCGCGGAAGCGGGATGGTTCCCGGTTGCGATCCAACTCCGCGCGTTCGAAAGACCCGATGGGTCCGGATGCGCGGTGTTTTCTTCATCTTCTGAAAGATTAGGGAAGGTGCCGCATGATGCCAGCCGAGCAGAGTCTACGCGAAGGACGGGTGCGAGACGCCCTGGCCGAATTGCAGGCCCAAGTGCGCAAGGAGCCCGCCAACGCCAAATATCGTGTTTTTTTGTTTCAACTGCTAGCGGTGCTGGGGCAGTGGGAGCGGGCGTTGAACCAGTTGAACGTGCTGAGCGAGATGGACGCCTCATCGCTGCCGATGGCGCAGACCTATCGCGAAGCCATCCGTTGCGAACTGGTGCGGGCGGACGTTTTCGCGGGCCGGCGCTCGCCGCTGGTGTTCGGCGATCCCGCGCCCTGGGTGGCGTTGCTGCTGGAAGCCGTGCGACTGACTGCCGAAGGTCACGCCGCCCAAGCCCAGAGGGTGCGCGACCAGGCCTTTGAAACGGCACCGGCGACGGCGGGAACGCTGGATGGCCAACCGTTCGCCTGGCTGGCCGATGCCGACCCCCGGCTGGGACCGATGCTCGAAGCCATCGTCAACGGTCGTTATTACTGGATTCCGTTCCAGCGGATTCGGACCATTGTATTGGAGCAACCCGCCGATCTGCGGGATTATGTCTGGATGCCGGCGCGGTTCACCTGGGCCAATGGTGGCGAAACCGTCGGCCTGATCCCAGCGCGCTATCCCGGTTCCGAGGCCAGCGCCGATTCACTGGTGCAGCTGGGACGCAAGACCGAATGGCTGGAAGGTGAGGCGGACGTCTGTCGGGGACTGGGCCAGCGGATGTTGGCGACCGATCAGGGCGAGTATCCTGTGCTGGACATTCGGCGCATCGAGTTGAATGTCGAGGAAAGCCCGGTGGAGAACATAGTTGCCGAGGCTGACGGCGGCGATGGCTGAACTGACGCCGAAGGAGCGGTTACAACCCTCGCTGCTGGATCGCCTGACCGATGACGAACCGGATCGCCAGCAGGAATCCCGGGAGCAGCGGGTGCTGTCCATGAACCGATTGCGCGAGAGCGTTCTGCGCGACTTGGCGTGGCTGTTCAACGCCACCCGGATGGTGGATGACGAAGACATCGAACATTATCCCTGCGCCGCTCGATCGGTGATCAATTATGGACTACCGCCACTGTCGGGCGTCACGGCCCGCAGCCTGGACTTGAACGAGCTGGAGCGGAACTTGCGCCAGGCGATCACCGATTTCGAGCCGCGGATTTATCGCAACTCGCTGCGCGTCCATGCGGCGCTGACCGAGGAGCGCATGAGCCACAATGCCCTGACCTTCGAAATCGAAGGCGACTTGTGGGCGCAGCCAATTCCGCTGCAATTGTATCTGAAGACCGAAATTGATCTGGAAAGCGGCCAGGTCAAGGTCGAGGAATCCAGCCGGGCCCGGGAGCGCTGATGGACCCACGCCTGCTTGAGTATTACAACCGCGAATTGCAGCACCTGCGCGAGCTGGGCGGTGAATTCGCCCGGGAATTTCCCAAGATCGCCGGCCGACTGGGGTTGGAAGGGTTCGAATGCGCTGATCCGTATGTCGAACGCCTGCTGGAGGGGTTTGGATTCCTGGCGGCGCGGGTGCAACTCAAGATGGACGCTGAGTTTCCTCGCTTTACCCAGCACCTGCTGGAAATCATCTATCCGCATTATCTGGCGCCGACGCCGTCGATGGCGGTGGTCCAGTTCCGGCCCGATCCGACCGAGGGTGCGTTGGAAAAAGGTTTTACCGTTCCCCGAGGTGGCGAACTGCGCGGCATTCTGGGGAAGGGCGAGCAGACGCCATGCGAATACCGGACCGCGCACGATATTACGCTTTGGCCACTGGAACTGGTTGAGGCCCAGTATTTCGCGGGCCGGGAACCCGTGGCGCAGTTGGAGCCGGCGGATCTGGTCCAGGTGCGGGCCGGAGTTCGGCTGCGCCTGCGCGCCACGTTGCCGGATTTGCCCATCGGTAAACTGGCGCTGGATCGCCTGGAACTGTTCCTGAATGGTGGCGATGCCCTGCCGGGGCGGCTTTACGAGCAATTGCTGGCGAATGCCGTACTGATGGTTGTCCGGCCAGGCGAGCGGCCGGCGCCCTGGTACGAGAAAATCCCGGCGAGCGCGATCCGGCGGCGAGGCTTTGAGAACGAGGATGCCTTGCTGTCCTGTCCGCCGCCGTCCTTCCACGGCTACCGGTTGCTGCACGAATATTTCGCTTTTCCGCAGCGCTATCTGTTCGTGGAACTGAGCGGGCTGGGGCCGGCTGTCCGACGCTGCGCCGGCCGTGAGCTGGAGGTGCTCATCCTGTTCAACCGGGCCGATCCGGCACTGGAGAGCGCGGTGACCGCCGCCCATTTCGCGCTGTTCTGCACGCCCGCCGTCAACTTGTTTCCCAAACGGGCCGACCGCATTCACCTGAGCGATCAGGTGGCCGAGCATCATGTGGTGGTGGATCGCACCCGACCGATGGATTTTGAGGTGGCCCAGGTTACCGGCGTCACCGGCATCGGCGCGGAGAACGAAGAACAGGATTTTCTGCCGTTCTACGCCAGCTACGACCGGCTGAGCCAGCGTGACCAACGTTCGTTCTACACGGTGCATCGCCTGCCGCGCCGGCTGTCCGACCGTCAGCGGCGCCACGGGCCGCGCTCCAGCTATGTCGGCAGCGAAACCTATCTGGCGCTGGTGGACGCCGACGAAACGCCCTATCGCGGCAGCCTGCGGCAACTGGCGGTCACGGCTTTATGCACCAATCGCGATTTGCCGCTGCACATGCCGGTCGGCCGTGGCGACACGGATTTCAACCTGGCGTCCGGAGCGCCGGTCGAGTCGGTGCGTTGTCTGGCCGGCCCCACGGCGCCGCGGCCGTCCCCGGCCCACGGCGATACCGCCTGGCGGCTGATCAGCCATCTTGCCTTGAACTATCTGTCGCTCGCCGACAGCGACGCCCGCCAGGGCGCGGCGGCTTTGCGGGAGTTGCTGGCGCTCTATGGCGAGTTGGCCGACGCCACCGTGCGCAAGCAAATCGATGGCGTGTGCTCCATTCACGCCACGCCGATCACCCGGCGGGCGCCGATTCCCGGCCCCATCGCCTTCGCCCGTGGTTTGGAAGTGGCGGTCACCCTGGACGAGGGCGCGTTCGAGGGGGTGGGCGGCTTTATTCTGGGCGCGGTGCTGGAGCAGTTCTTCGCCAAGTACACGTCCATCAACTCCTTTACCGAAACGGTCGTCAAATCGACCGAACGGGGCGAGATCATGCGATGGCCAGCCCGGATCGGACGGCGGCATACGCTGTAGAGTTGTTCGAGGCGTTGCGGCGCGCGCCTTACGCCTTTCATTTCTTCCAGGCGTTACGGCGGTTGGAGTGTCTGTACCGCGACCGGCCGCGGCTGGGCAAGTCGACGCAACTGATCGATGACCCGCTGCGGTTGGCGCAGGAGCCTTCGCTGGCTTTCGCCCCAGCCACGCTGGCAGTGTTCGTTCCAGGCGACGAGGGTAAACCGCCCCGGCTGTCCGAGTACTTTCTGGGGCTGTTTGGTCCGCATGGGCCGTTGCCGATCCATCTGACCGAGTACGCCCGCGACCGCTGGCGCAATCATGGCGACCGCACCTTCGTTTGGTTCGCCGATGTCTTTCATCACCGGATGCTGTGTCTGTTCTATCGGGCCTGGGCCGATACCCAGCCGACGGTCAGTTTCGACCGGCCGGAGACGGACCGCTTCAACGTTTATGTCGGCGCTTCGTTCGGTTTGGGGATGCCGGCGCTGTGGAACCGGGACGCGGTTCCGGATCTGGCCAAGTTCCATTACGCCGGTCGGCTGGCCAACCAGACCCGTAATCCCGAGGGTTTGCAGGCGATTCTGGCGGACTTCTTCAGGCTATCGGTGGTGATTGAAACGTTTGTCGGTCATTGGCTACCGCTGGCCGAGGCCAGTCGCTGCCGGCTGGGTGAAACGCCGGCGACTGGTCAGCTCGGGATGACGGCGGTGATCGGCGAACGGGTCTGGGATTGTCAGTACAAGTTCCGCATCGTCATGGGACCGATGGGGTTGGCCGAATTCCAGCGGTTTCTGCCTGGCAGCGACAGTCTGCGGCGGTTGGTGGCCTGGGTGCGCAATTACATCGGCGAGGAGCTGCTGTGGGATTTCAACCCGATTTTGAAGAAAGAAGAAGTGCCGCCGCTGGTGTTGGGCGAGGGAACCCGGCTGGGCTGGACCACTTGGCTGACCACTCGACCATTGGGCCGCGATGCCGACGATTTGAAACTGGATGCGATGACCTACTGCGAATGAAAAAGGTCTTGGTTTTTTGAAGTTGGCGTCGTGGAGCAGGAAATGAAGGTGCTTTTCAATGAATTCTCGGGGAAATATTTTTTAGGCGCCTTGATACGGCTAGATCCTAAAATGTCCGCTGTTGTGCAAGCGATGCTTGGCTGTCGATTTAATCACTGAGGATGAATGTTATGAAGTTGAGAATCAGCGCCCTATTTCTCGGCGTCTCCATCATGGCAAGCAGTCTTTCCTTTGCGGCTTCCGATGGTTCCGCGCTCTGGATCGCTCAATGTATCGCGGATAACAAGGATGAGAAAGCATCCGCCTCGGTTGTACAAAAATATTGCGAGTGTATGAACAGCCAGATGAGTAGTAACGAAATGCAATCCATCAGCCAGTGGGAGGAAACTCATCCCAAGGAAAGAAAGGAGTGCGAAACTTATGCGGGTTGGAAATAGATGAAAGCCTTCAACTTGAATCGGCCTGTAAGGAAAAAATCATGCGAAAGATAATAATGGTTCCAATCAGTATCCTGGTCGCCTGCGGTGCTGTTTATACGGCGGGAAGCGCGGAAAATCCACCAGTGGCGGCCGCCCCGCCGACCGCTTCGACAGCTCCGGCGGGTCCGACGACAACTCCGGCGGCGGCTCCGACGACAACTCCGGCGGCGGTTCCGACGACAACTCCGGCGGCGGCTCCGACGACAACTCCGGCGGCGGCTCCGACGACAACTCCGGCGGCGGCTCCGGCGGCGGCTCCGGCGGCAGTTCTCAACCTCAGCGGAAAATGGTTGTCCAACCTTATTGGCGATGTAGCCATTGAACAGAAAGACAACAAGATCACGGCTACTTACCAGTACACTGAGGATAACGTCACCTATGATGGAAAGATCGAGGGTCTTATCAAGGATAAACTGATCCAGGCTAAATGGTGGGCGCGTCCAAAGGTCGGTAGCGGAGAAGAAAGTCGAGGCGATCTGGAATGGAAAATTGCCGACGATGGCAAGATGTTAGTCGGCTGGTATCGTGAAGAAGGTGAGAAAGAGAAGTATGACCTGAACCTTCAACGATGACTTTCCCTGGGAACGGAAGCGATTTTGAGTTGCGTGAGTGGGTTGTCGTTGCTTGAGCAACCCACTCATCGATTGATCCGCCTAATGGGCGCTTTGTATCGAAGACCGCTGTCGGCTGTCGTGGATGATCCATCGGTTCAGCGGGGCGCGGTCTTTAGTTGAGCAAAATTTGGCTCTTCAACGGTTTTTGTAGCGTTAACTTCCTCAAGCCAAGCTCCAGCTTGTCAAACCGACTGGAAGTCGGGTTCGCGCCATTGAAAATTATTGATGCGTCGCGTTCTTGGCTGGCCCCTGCTTGACTGGCTCCACAAAAACCGTCGAAGAACCAATTTTTCATGATTTGAGGAGCCCGAATCCATGGCCGAAATCAGTCGCGTTGCTCTGTTCGGAAAGCTGAACAGCCTGGGCTACAAAGCCATCGAAAGCGCCACCGTGTTTTGCAAGCTGCGGGGCAATCCCTACGTGGAACTGGTGCATTGGCTGCACCAGATTCTGCAATTGCCGGATTCCGACCTGCATCGGGCGATCCAGCAGTTCAGCCTGAATCCCTCCCGGCTGGCCAAGGATTTTACCGAGGCGCTGGACCGTCTGCCGCGCGGCGCGACCGCGATTTCCGATCTGTCCGCTCATGTGGACGCGGCGGTGAAGGAAGCCTGGGTTTACGCCACGCTGATGTTCAGCGATTCGCAGGTGCGCACCGGGCATTTGCTGATCGGGATGCTCAAGACGCCGGATTTGCGCAACGCGCTGCTGGCGATCTCTCGCGAGTTCGACAAGATCAAGTTGGATACACTGACCGAGCGGTTCGCCGACATCGTCGCCGCTTCACCGGAATCCGGGTTGCGCGCCTCGGATGGATCCCAGGTCGGCGGCGGCGCGGCGCCCGGCGAAGCCAGCGAGGCGATGGCGCCGCCGCAGATGGGCAAGCAAGAGGCGCTCCAGCGCTTTTCGGTCGATCTTACCGATCGGGCGCGCAAGGGCGAACTGGACCCCATCGTCGGCCGCGACGAAGAAATCCGCCAGATCGTCGATATCCTGATGCGCCGCCGCCAGAACAACCCGATCCTGACCGGCGAGGCCGGTGTCGGCAAGACCGCCGTCGTGGAAGGTTTCGCCCAGCGCATCGCTTCGGGCGATGTCCCGCCCCCGCTCAAGGACGTGACCCTGCGGGTGCTGGACGTGGGGTTGTTGCAGGCCGGCGCCAGCATGAAGGGCGAGTTCGAGAACCGGCTGCGGCAGGTGATCGACGAAGTGCAAACCTCGCCCAAGCCGATCATCCTGTTCATCGACGAAGCGCATACCCTGGTCGGCGCGGGCGGCGCGGCGGGCACTGGCGACGCCGCCAACCTGCTTAAGCCTGCCCTGGCGCGCGGCAAGCTGCGCACCATCGCCGCCACCACCTGGGCCGAGTACAAGAAGCATATCGAGAAGGACCCGGCCCTGACCCGCCGCTTCCAGGTCGTTCAGGTCGGTGAGCCGAGCGAGGAGAAGTCCATCCTGATGATGCGCGGCATGGCCTCGACCATGGAACAACACCACCGGGTACAGATTCTCGACGAGGCGCTGGAAGCGGCGGTCAAGCTGTCGCACCGCTACATTCCGGCCCGCCAGTTACCGGACAAGGCGGTCAGCCTGCTGGATACCGCCAGCGCGCGAGTCGCCATCAGCCTGCATGCGACGCCGGCGGAGGTCGAGGATTGCCGCCGCCGGATCGAAGGGCTGAAGACGGAATTGGAAATCATCGGCCGGGAAACGGCGGTCGGCATCGACACCGCCCAACGCCAGGCCGCCGCCACCGAAAAATTACAGGCCGAGGAGGCGCGGTTGGCGGAACTGGACGCCCGCTGGCAAGAGGAAAAGGGATTGGTTGACCAAATTCTCGAACTGCGCGCCAAGCTGCGCGGCGACGGCGGCGCGGTCGAGGCGGGAGCCACGACCGAACCCGATCCGCAACGGCAGACCTGGTTGGCGGAATTGAAGGAACTTCAGACCAAGCTGCACGAACTACAGGGTGAGTCGCCACTGATTTTGCCCAGCGTGGACGCCCAGGCGGTAGCCTCGGTGGTCGCCGACTGGACCGGCATCCCGGTCGGGCGGATGGTCAAGAACGAGGTCGAAACCGTGCTGAGCCTGGCGGACATTCTTAACCGCCGCATCATCGGTCAGCGCCACGCCCTCGACATGGTCGCCCGGCGGATTCAAACCTCCCGCGCCGCGCTGGACAATCCCAACAAGCCCATCGGCGTGTTCATGCTGGCTGGCCCGTCCGGGGTGGGCAAGACCGAAACCGCGCTGGCCTTGGCCGAGGCGCTGTACGGCGGCGAGCAGAACGTCATCACCATCAACATGAGCGAGTTTCAGGAGGCGCATACCGTCTCCACCCTCAAAGGCGCGCCGCCGGGCTACGTCGGTTACGGCGAGGGCGGGGTGCTGACCGAGGCGGTGCGCCGCCGGCCCTACAGCGTGGTGCTGCTGGACGAAGTGGAAAAGGCGCACCACGATGTCCATGAAATCTTCTTCCAGGTGTTCGACAAGGGCTGGATGGAGGACGGTGAAGGACGGCTGATCGACTTCAAGAACACCCTGATTTTGTTGACCACCAACGTCGGCACCGACCTGATCATGGGCATGTGCAAGGACCCGGACCTGCTGCCCGATCCGGAGGGTTTGGGCAAGGCATTGCGCGAGCCCCTGCTCAAGGTATTCCCCCCAGCTTTACTCGGTCGGCTGGTGACCATTCCCTACTATCCGCTGAGCGACGAAATGATCGGCGACATCGTCCGCCTGCAACTGGGTCGGATCACTAAACGGATTCAGGAAAACCACAAGGTCCCGTTCGGCTACGACGACGAAGTGGTGAAGCTGATCGTCAGCCGTTGCACCGAGTTGGAGAGTGGCGGGCGGATGGTGGACGCGATCCTGACCAACACCGTGCTACCGGCGCTTAGCCAGGAATTCCTGACTCGGATGGTGGAAGGGAAACCGGTGGTTCAGGTGCGGGTCGAGGTGCGGGATGGCGATTTCGCCTACGCCTTCGAGTAGCGGCCCATGAATCGTAAACAGCGCCGGGCCGCCGCCAGCCCCTCCGGTCCCGGTGCGAACACGCCCGAAGTTCTGGCGCAAGCCATTCAATTCCATCGGCGGGGGCGGCTGGACGAGGCGGAAAGTCTGTATCGGCGGGCGCTGCGGCGCGATCCGCGTCATGTGGATGCCTTGCACTTCCTGGGCGTGCTGACCTCGCAGCGGGGCCGGCACGCGGAAGCCGCCGAGTTGATTCGCCAGGCGCTGGCGTTGAATCCGCGCTACGCCGACGCCTGGAACAACTTGGGCAACGTGTTGGCGGGGATGGATCGCTGGGACGAAGCGGCCGCCGCTTATCGGAAGACGGTCGAACTGGCGCCCGCCAACCCCAGCGCCCATTGCAATCTGGGTGTGATGTTGTTGCGATCCGACCGGTTCGCGGAGGCCGCCACCGTTTTCCAGCAGGCCATCGCTCTGGCCCCTGGTTTGGCGGAGGCGCATTTCAATCTGAGCAAGGCGCTGCACGCCCAGGGCCAATATGAAGCGGCCATTGCCGCGTATCGGGAAACCCTGCGCCGGCAACCGGTGTATGCGATGGCGTACAAGAATCTGGGCCTGCTGCTCTACAAGCTGAACCGCACCGAGGAAGCCGCCGCGCTATTTCGAGACTGGCTGGCGCGCGATCCGGCCAACCCGGTCGCCCGGCACATGCTGGCGGCGCATTCGGGCCAGGATGCGCCGGAGCGGGCCGCCGATGATTACGTGCAAAATCTGTTCGACGGCATGGCCGATGGGTTCGACGATCACCTGCACCGCCTGGAGTACCGGGCGCCGGAACTGATCGCCCAGGCGGTCGTCGCGGTGGCGGGTCAGCCGGATGGATCGCTGAGCGTATTGGACGCGGGTTGTGGCACCGGGTTGTGCGGGCCGGCATTGCGCCCTTATGCGCGCCATCTGGTCGGGGTCGATCTATCGCCGCGCATGATCGAGCGGGCGCGAACCCGTGGCGATTACGATGATCTGGTCGTGGCTGAGTTGACCGCGTTTCTAGCCGCCCAGGCGGAAGCTTACGATCTGATCGTGTCCGCCGACACTTTGGTTTATTTCGGACGTCTAGAGCCCGTCTTGACCGCCGCCGCCGCCGCCCTGCGCCCAAATGGCTGGCTGGCGTTCACCGTGGAGCGGATCGAGGACGCGGCAACGCCGGACGGTTTCCACCTCGATCCCAGCGGTCGCTATCGCCATGCCGAAACCTATTTGCGGCGCGTGCTGGCTGGGAGCGGCATGATCGTCGAAACCCTGGAGTCCGTGACTTTGCGGCTGGAAGGCGGCCAGCCAGTGGTCGGTTTTCTCGTATCGGCGCGCAAAATGCTTGCCGGGGTGAAGCCGGAGCAGTGCGAGCATGAGGAGGCGCCTTGAGCCACGAGAATCATGACGAACCGTCCGCCGGTTCCAGCGGAGCGCTCGATAACCGTCCGCCGGATGCGCAAATCGCCGAATGGCTGTCCCAGGCCATGGGTTGTCACGGTCGAGGCAATCTGAGCGAGGCGCAAACGCTGTACGAGCGCATCCTCGCTCACCGGCCCAATTATCCAGAGGTCTTGAATTTCCTGGGGGTTCTCCAGCAGCAGCGCGGTCAGTCGGTTCAGGCCGAACTCCTGATCCGCCGGGCCATCGCCAGCGCGCCCGGTTACGCGGCGGCCTATACCAACCTGGGCAACGTCCTGTTGATTCAGGGGCGGCACGAGGACGCCATCGCCGCCTACCGGCAGGCCATCCGCTTCAAACCCGACGAGGTGGAGGCGTGCGTCAATCTGGGCGCGGTGCTGCGGGGCGTGGGGCGGTTGCCGGAAGCGCTCGACGCCTATCAACAGGCCAAAACGTGGCGGCCGGCCGACGCCAACATCCATTATCACCTGGGTTTGATCCTGGCGGATCTGAATCGGCTGGAAGAGGCGATCCAGGCCCAGCGCGCGGCCTTGGGGCACAGTGCCGCTCACCTGGGAGCGGTCAGGGCGCTGGGGACGCTCCTGCATCGGCGGGGCGAGGTGGATGAAGCGCGGCTCGTGTTCGGCAATGCGGTGTTTCAGTTGGGCGAGGCGGAGGAGGCCTTGAAGCTCCTGCAATATTGGCTGCGATTGATGCCGAACGATCCCATCGCCCAGCATCGGTTGGCCGCGTGGTTCAGCGGGGAAACGCCATCACGCGCTTCCGATGGGTATGTGACTTATCTGTTTGACCGTTATGCCGATTGCTTCGACGAACATCTGGTGGAGCAACTCGGTTACCAGGCCCCGGCGGTGATCGGGACGCGGCTGGCCGAAATGCTGGGGACGCCGACCGCCCAGTTCGACGTGCTGGACGCCGGGTGTGGCACCGGGCTGTGTCAGCCGGTGCTGCGGCCCTATGCGCACCGTCTGACCGGAGTGGACTTGTCGCCGCGGATGGTGGACAAAGCGCGCGCGCGGGGTGGTTACGACGAGTTGGCGGTGGCGGAACTGACCGCGTTTCTGAACGAACGACCCGGCGCTTACGATCTGATCGCGTCCGCCGATACCCTGGTTTATTTTGGCGCGCTGGAGTCGGTGCTGACCGCCGCGGCTAGCGCCCTGCGTCCGAGTGGCTGGCTGGCGTTCACGGCGGAGCAAGTCTCGGCGGACCGGGCGCCGGACGGTTATTTTCTCAACAAGAGCGGCCGCTACAGCCATACGGCGGACTACCTGGAGCGGTCGCTGGCGGGCGTCGGTCTGGAACTGTTGGCGCGGACGGACGCCATGCTGCGCCAGGAAGACGACCAACCGGTGACGGGTCATGTCGTGTTGGCCCGCAAACCCGCCGCCGCAGTCGATCAATGACTGGATTCTTGTCGGCGGTGCCGCTATCTTGACGGCCTTTGCGCGTGGCCGATGACGGGTTGGATTGCAGGGCCGCGCGATATTCGCGGAGTTGCTCACTCGGGGGACGGTCTGGATGGTGGAGTTTGATGAGGTGAAGCTGTTGATCGGTGAAATTCTGCAACTGGGCGACCGGGCGCGGGCGTTCGAGTTGGAGACTCCGCTGCTGGGGAGCATCCCGGAATTCGATTCCATGGCGGTGCTGGCCCTGATCCATGCCCTGGAGCAGCAGTTTGGGATTCAGATCGCCGATGACGAGCTCAGCGCCGAAACCTTCGAGACCGTGGGCAGGGTTTATCAATTCGTTCGTGACAAGGTCTTGGCGGCGGCGTGAACGCTTGACCGCTACCGGCGTTCCGCCGGAAACGCCGGAATACCCCTGCCCACCAGCGGTTGCCCACCATGACCGCGCCCGGCGAAACCCGGGTGGCTGCCGGAGCGACCCCGACCAGGGGACCCGTGGACGGGCCGGGCGGATCAGATCCGCATGGACAGCGATTGAAAAACGTCCTCGGTCATGTGTCTCAGCATGCTGAGCGCATCCCAGTCATCCCAGGATTCGTGAATGCGGTCGTTCTTGATGCGGTGAAAGCTCATCCCCGTCACCGAAAGTCGTTGGCCGCTGGGCGCGATGCCCATGAATTCACCCTTGTGGGTGCCGCGGCCAGTCCAGCGCGTGGCGACCTTGTCGCCCTCGGCGAGTTGATCCTGAATTTCAAAGCGGATGTCGGGGGCGGAAAAGTGAAAGAGCATGACGACTTGCTTGAACGCTTCGACGCCGCGCACCACCTCCGGCAGGGTGGCGATATGGCCGATGTACTCGGGCGCGATGATTTCATCGGCGGCATCCAGGTCGCACTGACTCCAGATGACCTCGAAATTGCGCCGGACCAGAGCCTTGTTGCTTTCCAGCGTGTTGTTGTCTGACATCGGCAATCCTCCCTCGGCATAAGATTCCGCCTGACGCGGTGATCGAAACAGCCGTTAGTGTAGTCTCTTCACCAGTGGCCCGTCACGGGGCCGGGCTTGGGATAGCTGCTATAATTTCGCATTGTCAATCAATTGGCTGAGAGAGATCGGATCATGCCACAACCAAGCCCGTCTTATTTTCAGGATGTCGAGCGTTGCGTCGATGAGATTGTCGCCCGGGTCGGCCGGCGCATCGTGCTCGGGATTCCCTTGGGGATCGGCAAGCCCAATCCGCTGGTGAACGCGCTCTACCGGCGGGTGAAGGCGAATCCGGGCCTGTGGCTGAAGATTCTGACCGCGATCACCGTCGAAACCCCCAAGGGTTCCAGCGATCTGGAGCAACGCTTTTTGGAGCCGTTCGTCGAACGGGTGTTCGGCGATTACCCCGATCTGGAGTACGCCGTCGATTTGCGCCAAGGCCAGGTTCCGCCCAACGTCGAGATCGCCGAGTTCTTCTTCAAGCCGGGCGGTTATCTGAACGTGCCGATGCAGCAGCAGAACTACATCAGCACCAACTACACCCATGCCGCCCGGGATATCATGGGCAATGGCGTCAACGTATTGGCCCAGCAGGTCGCCGCGCGCCAGCTCGATGGCGAGGACTGGTTGAGCTTGGGCAGCAATCCGGAAGTGACCCTGGATTTGTTGCCGATGATTGAGGCGGCGCGCCGCCGTGGCCAGCGGATCGTCACCGTCGCTCAGGTCAATCGCGAGATGCCGTTCATGTACAACGACGCCATGGTCCGGCCGTCCACGTTCGACCTGGTGCTCGATCATCCCCGCTACGATTTCCGGCAATTCGGCGCGCCCAACATGCCGGTGGAAAACGCCGACTACCTGCTGGGCTTGCAGGCCAGCGCCCTGATCCGCGACGGCGGCACCCTTCAGATCGGCATCGGCTGCCTGGGTGACGCCATCGTCTATTTCTGTCAGCTGCGGCACCAGCAAAACGCCCTCTATCGGCGGATGTTGTCCGAGATGCGAGTTGTGGAGCAGTGCGGCGAGCTGATCGACCGCGTTGGCGGCGTCGAGCCGTTCGCTCGGGGGCTGTACGGCTCCAGCGAGATGTTCGTCAACGGCTTTCTTTATCTCTATCGGGACGGCATTCTCAAACGCCGGGTTTATGACAGCATTCCCTTGCAGCGCCTGCTCAACGAGGGAGCGATCACCGAGGCGGTCGACGAGCGGACCCTGCGGACGCTGCTGGAACGGGGCGTGATTCCGGCCCGCCTGGGCGAGGAAGAGGTCGAATTTCTGCGCCGGTTTGGGATTTTCACCGACCGAGTGAGCTATCGGGCGGGCGAACTGCTGATTGGCGGGATGACGCCGATTCCGGCCGATCTGGATCGACCGGACAGTTGGGGGGCGGTGGTCGAGCACGGACTGGGCAGTCGCCTCAAGGGCGGCATCGTGATGCACGGCGGTTTCTTCATGGGCCCGAGCAGCTTTTACGAGGCGCTGCGCGCGATGCCCGAGGCCGACAGCCGGCAGATCTGCATGACCACGGTGAGACGGGTCAATCATCTGTACGGTGGGAACGAAGCGTTGGCGGCCTTGCAGCGGCGGGACGCCCGGTTCATCAACACCACCATCATGATGACGTTGCTGGGCGCGGCGGTGTCCGACGGCCTGGAGAGCGGCCAGGTGATCAGCGGGGTGGGCGGTCAGTACAACTTCGTGGCGATGGCTCACGAACTGCCGGACGCCCGCTCCATCCTGATGCTGCGCAGCACCCGCGAGAGCGAGCTGACCGCGAGTTCGAACATCGTCTGGAATTATGGCCACACCACCATCCCGCGCCATTTGCGCGACATCGTGGTGACCGAATACGGCATTGCCGACCTGCGCGGCCGGTCGGACCGGGAGGTGATCGCCGCCCTGCTGAACATCGCCGATTCGCGCTTTCAGCCGGAGCTGCTGGGGAAGGCCAAGCGAGCCGGCAAGCTTCCCCAGGATTACGAGATTCCGGAGCGGCATCGCTACAATACCCCAGGACGGATTCAGGCCCGGTTGAGCCAGTTCAAGCAAATGGGGTTGTGTCCGGACTTTCCACTGGGCACCGATTTTACCGAGGAAGAGATCGTTCTGGGGCGGGTGCTCAAGAACCTCAAGGCGCGGTTCGCGACCAAGGGCGATTTGATGAAGACCGTCGTCAAGGCGATGACGGTGGGGACGCCGCCGGCCGGCGCCCTGCGTTATCTGGCTCGCCTCAAGCTGGATCAGCCGACCGGCCAGAAGGAGAAGATGATTCAGCGGCTCATCGTTTCCGAGTTGATGGCCGACGGCTACGTCTAGAAAGCGATTTCGCGCGGTCCACCAAACGATCCAGCGATTCGGGGCGCGGGTTTCGCTCCGCGCCCCAGTGACTTCCAACGTCGAACCCGTCCGTTCATTCCGGCTGGGCCAGTTCCTCTTCCTCGACGACGGGCGCGGGTTTGACCGCGACAGGTGCTTCAGGCGCGAGCGATTCCGCTTCCGCCTCCGGGGTTTCGGCCGCCAGAGGTTCCTCGGCTTCAAGGGCGGCGACCACGACCGGCTTTGGCGGAGGTTCGGGCCTGAGGATCATCCCGCCCAGCGGCGGCACGGTGATGTTGATGGAGTAGGGTTGCTCCATCCAGGGCCGCTCTTCGGCGATCAACTCGACGCCGCCATTGCCGACGCCGCTGCCCCCATAGAAATGCGAATCGGAATTGAAGATTTCGGTGTAACGGCCCGCGCGCGGCACCCCGATCCGGTAATCGTGGCGCGGCACCGGCGTGAAGCTGACCACGACCACCAGAAAATCGTCGTTTTTCTTGCGCAGATAACTCAGGATGGACTGATCGGCGTCGTGACAGTCGATCCAGCTGAAACCCTGCCATTCAAACTCGTGGTGGTGCAGGGTCGGCTCGCTGTGATAGATCCGATTCAAGTCCTTGACCAGCAGTTGCATCCCCTGATGGAACTGGAACTGGAGCACCCACCAGTCGATGGGGTTGGCGCTGTTCCATTCGTGACCCTGACCGAACTCGGTGCCCATGAAGAGCAGCTTCTTGCCGGGATGAGTGAACATGTAGGTGTACAGCAACCGCAGATTGGCGAAGCGCTGCCATTCGTCGCCCGGCATCTTGTTGATCATCGAGCCCTTGCCATGCACCACCTCGTCGTGCGAGAACGGCAGCATGAAGTTCTCGGTGAAACAGTACAGCATGCTGAAGGTCAGCAGGTCGTGGTGGTACTTGCGGTGGATCGGGTTTTGCGCCATGTAGCGCAGAGTGTCGTTCATCCAGCCCATGTTCCATTTCATGCTGAAACCCAGGCCGCCCAGATAGGTGGGCCGGGTGACCTGCGGCCAGGAGGTCGATTCCTCGGCGATCACCAGCGCGCCGGGATGCTCGCTGTGTACCACGGTGTTGAGTTCGCGCAGGAAGTCGATGGCTTCCAGGTTTTCGCGCCCGCCGTACTTGTTGGGGATCCATTCGCCTTCCTTGCGCGAATAGTCCAGATACAGCATCGAGGCGACCGCGTCCACCCGCAAGCCGTCGAGATGGAATTCCTCGATCCAGTACAGGGCGCTGGACAGCAGGAAATTCTTCACCTCGTAGC
>CALGOO010000083.1 GCA_937960715.1 uncultured Candidatus Competibacteraceae bacterium | reverse complement strand
GAAATGAGCTTAACCTATTGACTTGCCAAGAATGATAAGCAGAACTCACGTTAAAAATCAATGAAGAGTTTTTCGACAGTCTCTAAACTTCAATCGTCTTTACCGTGAACCGGAAGGAGCCTCCGACGGTTGTCACCCAGCTTTCCAGTCAGGAATTTAACCAGAATGCCAGCAGAGCGAGAGAAGCGGCCAGGACTGGCCCCGTGTTCATCACCGAGCACGGTCGGCCCGCGCACGTGCTGTTGACGATCGAGGAGTATCAGTGGATCACCGACCATCAAGCCAGCATCAGCGACTGGCTGGCAATGCCCGACGGCGAGGATGTGGAGTTTGAAGCCCCCCGCTTGGGCGGCGATCTTTATCATCCGGCGGATTTTTCCTGATGTATTTGCTGGATACCAACATCGTTTCCGAACTGCGTAAGGTGAGAGCCGGCAAAGCGGATCAAAATGTCAGCGCCTGGGCCGAGCGTGTTCCTGTCATGAGCTTGTTTCTGTCCGTCGTGACCCTTCTGGAGCTGGAAACTGGCATCTTGCTGATGGAACGACGCGACCGATTGCAAGGAGCAGCGCTTCGCCGGTAGTTTGATGGTCGGTTGTTAGCCGCATTCGCCGGGCGTATTCTCGCGATTGATACGGCTGTGGCGCGACGCTGCGCAAGGCTGCACGTACCCGATCCGCGCTCGGATCGGGACGCCCTGATCGCCGCAACTGAATTGGTCCACGGTATGACGGTCGTGACGCGGAACGTGGCTGATTTTGCGCCGACCGGCGTTCAGATCCTTAACCCATGGACGGTAGACAACCCTTGAAAATCGCTGTCGTTTCCGCTGACTGGAAGGGCATACAGGACTTGGCGATAGAAGGGCTACCCAGCGACTATTCAACTCACTTTGAAGATTATCTTCAGTTCGGGCCATCCCGATGTCGTTGAACTTAAAATGCGCCTCATCCAGATCGTCCCCGCCATTGCCGAAGAAGCCAGCGGCCCCTCGTATTCGGTCGTGCGCTTGTGCGAAGCGTTGAGCGCGCAAGGGCAGGACGTCACCCTGGCGGCGCTGAATTGGGCGCCGCTGCCCGCACCGCCGCCGTTCCTGAAAACCTTTCCGCTGGGAATCGGCCCGCGCCGGCTGGGACGGTCGCCGGCGATGAAGCGCTGGCTGGACGAAATGTGCCGTCGCGGTCAGGTGGATATTCTGCACAACCATGGTATGTGGCAAATGAACGCCGTATATCCCGCATGGGTGGCAAGAAATAGTAGCGTCGATCTGATTTATTCGCCGCGTGGCGCTTTTTCGGAGTGGGCCATGCGGCATGGGTCCAAAGCCAAGAAACTATTCTGGCCACTGCTGCAACACTCAGCGCTTCAGTCTGCCACTGGCTTTCACGCTACGGCCGAATCCGAATATGACGATATTCGGCGCTTGGGGTTCATGCAACCAGTAGCCATCATACCCAATGGTATTGATATTCCCCTATTACCGGCCAAGCCTGTTTTGGAATATAGAACACTGCTTTTTCTTGGGCGACTGCATCCTAAAAAAGGGTTGGATATATTGCTGACCGCTTGGGAAAGTATACAAGACAAGCACTCTGACTGGAAACTGGAAATTGTTGGAAGTGATGATGGTTACCATAGCAGCTCTGGCTATCTTTACGAATTAAAAAAGATGATAGCATCTTTAGGCTTAAAGAGAGTTGAATTTTCAGGCGCGGTTTACGGTAACGAGAAGCTGCAAAAATACCGTGATGCTGATTTGTTTGTATTGCCAACTCATTCAGAAAACTTTGGCATGACCGTTGCGGAATCGCTGGCCTTAGCTACCCCCGCCATCGTTTCCAAGGGAGCGCCGTGGCGCGGCCTCGAACGTCATGCGGCCGGCTGGTGGATTGACATAGGCGTTGATCCGCTCGTTGCCTGTCTGGAAGAGGCGCTCTCCTGTTCGCCCGCCCAGTTGGCGGAAATGGGCGGGCGGGGACGGCGCTGGATGGAAACAGAATTTTCGTGGGCGCATATCGGTCAGCAAATGGCGGAGACCTATCGCTGGCTGCTTGACCCGTCGTTATCCGTGCCAGGTTGGGTGCGGCTGGATTAAGGGTGAGGTGAATAACGATGAGCTGGCGAACCCACCGTCTTGTGGTAACGCTGCGGAGCATGGGGCGCGCGCTGGGCCTGAACCGGTGGATTGCCGCACGGCTTCCTGCGGGGGGGGGTTATGAAGCCCGATACGACAGCGGCTTTTCCGGTGGGCTGCGGCCAGGAGACCACGTCTGGGATGTGGGAGCCAATGTGGGGTATTACACTCGATTGTTTGCCGGGCGGGTGGGAGAACAAGGTCATGTCTTCGCGTTCGAGCCCAGCCCGACGAACTTCCAGCGCCTTGCCACGGCGAGCGCCGGACTGCGCAATGTCACCTTGCGTGCCTGTGGTTTGGGGCGTGAAGACGGCAAGCTTCGATTTCAACAGGGGGCGGATGATCTGGGTGCAACCAGCCGGATCGTCGATTCCGCCGCGGACGGGATTGCAGTGGAAATCCGGTCGGGTGCCAGCCTGCTCGCAGGTGGTGAAGCGACATTGCCCCACGCCATCAAGATCGATGTCGAAGGCTTCGAACTGGAAGTTCTCGAAGGCATGGCTGACTATTTGCGCCGGCCACCACTGCGGATGATCGGCGTGGAGGTGCATTTCGGCATTCTTAAACAGCGCGGCATGGCGCTCGTCCCCCAACAGATCGAGAGCCTGCTGCAACGTAGCGGTTTCGCGGTGAGCTGGCTCGACAGCAGCCATATTCTTGCGGTTCGCGCCACGGCATGAAGCAGGTCGTCATCGAAAACACCGATATTCGGGTATCGCGGATTGCCTTTGGCACCGGCTCCCTGCACCATCTGTTCGGCAAACGGCAGCGTCAACAGCTTCTGGAAACGGCCGCTTCAGCGGGAATCACCCATTTCGATACCGCTCCGTATTATGGGTTTGGCTTGGCGGAGACCGATCTCGGCGAATTCCTGCACGGTCGCCGCACGGCTTTCACGATCACGACCAAGGTCGGTCTGTATCCGCCTGGAGGCGCATCCTGGAACCATTTCGCGGTATGGAGCCGCAAGGCGCTGGGCAAGGTTTACCCTGGCATGGTTAAACCACGGATTGATTGGAGCGTTCAATGCGCCGCCACCGGCTTGAATGCCAGCCTGCGACGGCTGAAAACCGACCATGTCGATTTTCTGTTTCTGCACGAACCGGATATCGGCGTGGTGAATTCGGATGAATTCCTGAACTGGCTGGAACGGGAAAGGCGTCATGGCAAAATCCGGTGTTGGGGCCTGGCGGGCTTGCCTGAGTTGCTGGAACGCTGGCTCGCTGTAGATCATCCCCTGTCCCAGGTTCTGCAAACCAGGGACAGCCTGGATCGCCATGAGGCTGATTTGATCTTGCGGCACGGACGACAACTGCAATTGACCTACGGCTATTTATCGTCTCGGCGTGGCGCTGCCCAACCGGAGTCCACCAATACCCTGATCCGCAAAGCGCTGGCCAGAAATCCGTATGGATCGATTTTGATTTCGACTCGCCGGCCGGACCGGCTCAACCCGCTTGCGGAACTCTTTGAATGAGCGGCGTTGAGTTCCATGACCTGCTCGCCGCTGGCGAAAAAAGCCGTAAAGCGCGGTGCGATGTTTGCGTGATTGGCGCGGGGGCGGCGGGAATCTACCTCGCTCACGTCTTGGCATCCCGGGGCCAGGATGTGATTCTGGTTGAAGCGGGTCCCGCGACCGGCATCGATGCTGAGTCAGCCGGCTTTGATGTTCAATTCGATGCGACACCGTATCCTGGCGCCACCGTCGGGCGTTATTTTGGTCTGGGGGGAACGACTTCACGCTGGGGCGGTTTACTCATACCGCACACTTGCTACGATATTCGCGGGCCATCGGTCGAAGGCTTTGATTCGTGGCAGCGCATCGTGCAGGTGGTTCACGATCATACAAATGCGGTACTGAACACGCTGGGTTACCGACCAGGCAGCGACTTTGTGGAGTTTGCCGAGGACAAACTGGGCGCCGCCGGCCAACGGCTGCGTTCGGCGGGACTGGCCCTCATGGCCGGGCTGTTTTTGCCGTTCCGGTACAAGAATCTGGTTTATTTATTAAGATCGAGTTCAGGGAAAAAATCCAGACCCAGGGTTTTCATCAACGCCGTGGTGAATGGCTGGCGTATCAATCCAGAGGTGACTGCGGGCGCAACCATTCACCAGATCAACGCTATCGCCAGTAATGGCAACCAACTCCAAATTCAGGCGCGGCGGTTTGTGATCGCAGCCGGCGCCATTGAATCTGCTCGCCTGCTGCTGGAGTTGAATGCGGCGGCCTCGCAGCCCGTGATCCGCACCGGCGCCGCCATCGGCTGTTTCCTGGCCGATCACCTCTCGCTCTCGATTGCCGATGTCGCGCCATCGAGCGTGAACGACACGATTCAGTTATTCGCTCCCCGGTTCTCCGGCGGCTGGATGCGTGGTTTCCGCTTCATCGAAGCCGATCCACCCCGCGCTGCGCCACGCGCTTTCATGCACTTTATTTTTGATAATGCCAATCCCGGTTTTGCCTTGGCCAAGGAGTGGCTGAGCGCCATGCAGGGGCGGCGCTGGCCCCATAGTTCCTTTGCCGATGTCATGGCCGGGCTGGGTGGGATCGCCCGTCTTGGGTTGGGCCGTTATGTGCGTTCACGGCTTTACATACCCGCCGGCACACCAGCGCATTTGCAACTGGACATCGAGCAGCGGCCGGTTCGGGAGAACCGCATTACCCTGGGCGATGAAAATGATCGTTTTGGCCGCCGGGTGGCAAACATCCACTGGGCGATCAGCGACTGGGATGCTGAGAATATCCGGGAAACCGCGCACCGCTTATTGAAGCGATGGCCAGGCAAGAATGGTGTGTTTCCGATGCTGCAACCCAGGCTTAATGGCGATGGCACCTTGAAACCTCATGATGCCTACCATCCTATCGGTACGTGCCGCATGGGAGTAGATAGTGAGGCTGTCGTGGATAGCCATTTAAAGGTTTGGGGGACTGATAATTTATGGGTGGTCAGCACCGGCGTGTTACCCAGCGCGGGTACGGCTAATCCAACATTTACCCTGTTGTGTCTGGCGGAACAATTGGCCAGGCATTTGAGTGCGTCAGAATATGACTGATTCAGCATCGAATACCTGGGCTCGTGGGACCGCCCCGGTCGCCGTGGTCATGATCTCGCTCAATGAAGGCCACAACATGGCAGCGGTGCTGGAAAACCTGAAGGGTTGGGCGCAGGAGGTCTTTCTGGTGGACAGCTACAGCCAGGACGACACCGTGGACATTGCCTTGCGCCACGGAGTCCATGTCGTGCAACGGCGTTTTCGGGGCTTTGGCGATCAGTGGAATTTCGCGTTGCGCGAATTGCCGATTACCGCGCCGTGGACGATGAAGCTGGACCCGGACGAACGACTGACGGATGAGCTGAAAGCCAACCTGCTTGCGGCGATGCAAGCGAACAAGGCCGATGGATTTTCGCTCACAAGGCGGCTGTGCTTCATGGAACGACCGCTGCCGGTACGACAAACCCTGGTGCGAGTATGGCGCACGGGGAGCTGCCGATTCACCGATATTGCCGTCAATGAGCATCCCATCGTGACGGGAAGCATCGCGCATGTGAAAGGCGAGATGGATCATCACGACAGCCCCGACCTCGATCATTGGCTGGAAAAGCAGAATCGCTACACCA
>CALGOO010000082.1 GCA_937960715.1 uncultured Candidatus Competibacteraceae bacterium | reverse complement strand
TTCGATCTGCTGGTGCGCAAGTACCAATACAAGATCATCAAGCTGATCTCCCGCTATGTCCACGATCCCAGCGAAGCCCTGGACGTGTCTCAGGAAGCCTTTCTCAAGGCCTACCGCGCGCTGCCCGGATTCCGTGGCGACAGCGCGTTCTACACCTGGCTGTACCGAATCGCGATCAACACGGCCAAGAACTACCTGGTCGCCCAGGGTCGCCGGCCGCCGGGTTCCGACATCGATGCCCATGAGGCCGAACAATACGAAGGCCAATCCCTGCTGAAGGAATACGAAACGCCCGAACGGTTGTTGCTCAAGGACGAGATCGCGGAAACCGTGTTTCGGGCGATCGAGGATCTACCGGAGGATTTGCGCACGGCGATCACCCTTCGGGAACTCGAGGGAATGAGCTACGAGGAAATTGCCCAAACCATGGGGTGTCCGATCGGCACGGTGCGCTCCCGGATTTTCCGGGCGCGCGAAGCGATCGACGCCAAACTGCATCCACTACTGCATTAGTTTCGGGATAGACTCATGGCTGATAAAACGGCTGAACTACCCTTGGCGCGCCTCGCCGACGATGTCCCCGTCGCGGCAAGCCAACTTTCGGCGATGGTCGACGGTGAAGTGGCGGCCAGTGAGATCGATTGGGTCCTGCGCCGACTGGGTCGGGACAGCGACGCGCGTGATCGCTGGGAACGATATCATTTGATCAGCGATGTGATCCAGGGCCATGCGCCGGCGGCGCTGGACGTCGGCTTCGCCGCCCGCATCCGCGCGGCCATCGAAGCCGAACCCCTGCCACAACCGGCCGCCAGGCCGCTGCCCGCCTGGTATAAGCCGGTCACCGGCTTCGCGCTGGCCGCCTCGGTGGCGCTCATGGCCCTCTATGGACTGAAGCTCAACCAGACCGATGCGCTCCCGCCCTCCGCTCCATTCGCCACTGCTACCCTCCTCCCGTCCAACCTCGCCGTTTCCCTTCCAGTCCAGGCCGTCGTGGCGGCTCAGCCAGCCGATTTGGCCAACGAACCGTTCGAAACGCGGCTCAACAGTTATCTGGTCAATCATAGCGGCCATGCGTCCCGGAACAGCATGCACGGTGTGTTGCCCTACGTGCGCATGGTCGGTTATCAGCCCGATCGCTAATCCCGCATGAAGCGCAGGTTCCTGTATTGCGCGGTTCTGGCGCTGGCCGCCGGATCGCTATCCCCCATCGGCCGGACGCAGCCAGCCGCCATGCAGGATGCTCGGCAATGGCTGGAGCGGATGCTGAATTCCACCCAAACCCTGAACTACGAGGGCACCTTCATTTACGTGCAGGGACCCCATGTGGAAGCCATGCGCATCATCCATGGCGGTGGAATCGGCGGCGAGCGGCAACGGTTGGTTTCACTGAGCGGCCCGCCGCGGGAAATCGTGGTGGCGAACGACAACGTCGTCTGTCTGTCGCCAAGAGGGCAAGCCCTGTTCGCGGGCGGCGACTACCGGCGTTCGCCCTTCCCCTGGTCCATTCCCCGGGAACTGGGTCGGGTGGAAAACCACTACGAACTGCAAATGCTGGGGGAGGATCGCGTCGCCGGGCTGGAGGCGCAGGTGATCGCCATCAAGCCGCGCGATGCCTGGCGATTCGGTTACCGGTTGTGGCTGGACCGACGCAACGGTCTGGCGCTGCGCTCGGCGCTGTTGGACGAACAAGGCCAACCGGTCGAGCAACTGATGTTCACCGATTTGCAGATCAGGCCGCGCATCGATGACGCCGCCTTCGCGGCGTCGCCCGGAACCAAGACCGGCGCCGCGCCGGAAACGGGCCTGGACGCCAGCGGCACCCAAGCCGCCAGGGGGGAGCCAGTGACGCAATCCGCCTGGCGGGTGGAACAGTTGCCCGAGGGTTTCGTGCAGGTGTCGCACAACCGTTTTACCGAGCCATCCGGTCGCCATCCCACCGAACATCTGGTGTTCGCCGACGGGTTGGCGACCATCTCGGTGTTCCTGGAACGGCTGGAGGGCGATCCACCGTTGTTGCGGGGAAGCTCGCAACTGGGCTCGATGAACGCCTTCGGCACGGTGGTCGATGGCCACCAGGTGCTGGTGGTCGGCGAAGCGCCGGCCGCCACCGTGCGGCGTATCGCCACCGCGATCCAGTACATCCCCAAGGCCGGCAAACCGTGATCGAGGAGCCGGCGGTCGTGGTGGAGGCCGGCGACGGCTACGCCTGGGTGGAAACCCGGCGCCGGTCGGCCTGTGGCGCGTGCGCCGCCGGCGCCGGTTGCGGCACGGCGGCGTTGGCGAAGGTCTGGGGCGACCGACGAATGCGGATACGGGCGGTCTCGGCCTTGCCGTTGCGGCCGGGCGACGCGGTGATCGTGGGCCTGGCCGAGGGCGCGCTGCTGCGCGGGTCGCTGCTGGCCTACCTGTTGCCGATCGTTCTTTTGCTGGCCGGCGCTCTGCTGGGGCAAACCGCGTTCGCGGGCGCGGGCGAGGAGCCGGTGGTGCTGGCCGGCGCGGTGGGACTGGGCCTAGGATTCCTGGCGGCGCGCGTCTTGTCGCGGCGGTTGCGGGGCGACGCGCGGTTTCAGCCAGTGGTGATGCGGCGATCGAGTGGAAATGTTTTCCCCGGAGCGATGACGCTATAATCCCTCGCTTTCCAAGATAACGACCAATCGCTTGCAAGCCCGCAAGTCCGGAGGAGCGATGGCCCTAAGCTTTCCAGGCCGCCGGAGCCGCCGAAAGGCATGCTAACGAACCGATGGCCGGCCCCTGGCGGAATTCATGGATCACATTCGCAATTTTTCGATCATCGCGCACATCGACCATGGCAAATCCACGCTCGCCGACCGCTTCATCCAGATCTGCGGCGGCCTGAGCGAGCGGGAGATGGCCGATCAAGTGCTCGATTCGATGGACCTGGAGCGGGAGCGCGGCATCACCATCAAGGCGCAAAGCGTGTCGTTGCGCTATCCGGCCCGCGACGGCCGAACCTATCAGCTCAATATCATCGATACGCCGGGGCATGTGGATTTTTCCTACGAAGTGTCCCGCTCCCTGGCCGCCTGCGAAGGCGCGCTGCTGGTGGTGGACGCCGCCCAGGGCGTCGAGGCGCAGAGCGTCGCCAACTGCTACACCGCCATCGAGCAGCAACTGGAAGTGCTGCCGGTACTCAACAAGGTGGATTTGCCCTCGGCCGATCCGGAGCGGGTGGCGCATGAAATCGGCGACATCATCGGTCTCGACGCCAGCCATGCCCTGCGGGTCAGCGCCAAGAGCGGGCTGGGGGTGGTGGATTTGCTTGAGGAAATCATCGCCCGCATTCCGGCCCCGAAGGGTGATCCGGATGGGCCGTTCAAGGCCCTGATCGTCGATTCCTGGTTCGACAACTTCGTCGGGGTGATCTCGCTGGTGCGGGTGGTGGACGGCCGGATCGCGCCCAAGCAGAAGATTCAGGTGATGTCCACCGGCCGGAGCTTTCAGGTGGAATCGGTTGGCGTCTTCACCCCCAAGCGCGGCGAGCAACCCAGCCTGAGCGCCGGCGAGGTGGGCTATATCATCGCCGGGATCAAGGACATCGATGGGGCGCCGGTGGGCGATACCTTTACTGGAGCGGATCGGCCGGCGGCGGAGCCGTTGCCCGGATTCCAGAAAATTCAGCCGCGCGTGTTCGCCGGGCTGTTCCCCACCGATTCGGACGACTTCGGCAACCTGCGCGAGGCATTGCAGAAACTGCGCCTCAACGACGCCTCGCTGCATTTCGAACCGGAAACCTCGCAGGCGATGGGTTTCGGGTTCCGCTGCGGTTTCCTGGGCCTGCTGCACATGGAAATTGTCCAGGAGCGGCTAGAGCGGGAATATAATCTCGATCTGGTGACGACCGCCCCGACCGTGGTCTACGAAGTGCTGACCACGCGGAACGAAATCCTGAGGATCGACAATCCCGCCAGACTGCCGCCCGCCAACGAAATCGCCGAAATTCGCGAACCGATCATCGTGGCGCACATTCTGACCCCGCAGGATTATCTGGGCGCGATCATTACCCTCTGCATCGAAAAGCGTGGCGCGCAACGAGGTTTGCACTACGCCGGCGGTCAGGTGCAACTGAGCTTCGAACTGCCGATGAGCGAGGTCGTGATGGATTTCTTCGACCGGTTGAAGTCGGTCAGCCGGGGTTTCGCTTCGTTCGAGTACAGCCTCGACCGGTTCCAGGCCGCGTCGCTGGTCAAGCTGGACGTGCTGATCAACGGCGAGCGGGTGGATGCGATGTCGGCCATCGTTCATCGCGACCAGGCTCAGCGTCGGGGCCATGAAGTGGCGGTCAAACTGAAGAAACTGATTCATCCGCAGATGTTCGAGGTGGCCATTCAGGCGGCCATCGGCAGTCAGATCATCGCGCGCACCACGGTCAAGGCGCTGCGCAAGAACGTGCTGGCCAAGTGCTACGGCGGCGATGTGACCCGCAAGCGTAAGCTGCTGGAAAAACAGAAGGCCGGCAAGAAACGGATGAAGCAGGTGGGCAAGGTGGAAATTCCGCAACAAGCCTTTCTGGCGGTGTTGCAGGTGGACAAGAACTCATGAAGGGCGAAGGTGGTTTCGCCCGTGGATCGCGAACAACATGAATATTGATTTTGCTGCCGTTCTTGTGGTGCTGACCGGGTTGACTGGCGGCATCTGGTTGCTGGACGCTCTGGTGCTGGCGCCGCGGCGCGCGCGTGTCCCGGTCGCGGGAGAGGCGGGCGTGGCGGCGCCAGTCGCGGTCAAGCTGCCTTGGTACGTGGATTTGTCGAAGTCGTTCTTTCCGGTGATCCTGGCGGTGCTGGCGCTGCGCTCGTTCGTGGTCGAGCCGTTTCGGATTCCATCCGACTCGATGATGCCTACCCTGCTTAGTGGCGACTTCATCCTGGTCAACAAGTTTGCCTACGGATTACGGTTGCCGGTGCTCAATACCAAGGTGATCGGCAACGGCCAGCCGCAGCGGGGCGATGTGGTGGTGTTCCGCTATCCGCCCGATCCGGCGGTGGCTTATATTAAGCGGGTGATCGGCTTGCCTGGTGATCGGCTGGTTTATCGTGACGGGCGACTCTCGATCAATGGCCAACTCGTGCCGTTGACGCCGCTACCCGCCGATCCCGCCGCGCCGGGTTATCAGCCGTTCAGGGAACAGTTGGGCGCGACCGAGCATCGGATGCAGGCGCTGGTCGGTGATCGCCGGGGTTTGGTCGGATTTTGGCCTGATATTCAGCCGCGCCGCGAATTGGATGGAGCGATCATCTGGGAATACCAGGTGCCAGCCGGACATTATTTCGTGATGGGCGATAACCGCGACAACAGCAGCGACAGTCGGGTTTGGGGGCCGCTGCCCGAGGAGAACCTGATCGGCCGGGCATTTTTTATCTGGATGAATTTGGACTGTATTACCTTTCGGGGTCAATGCGGCCGGATTGGCGATGACATCAAGTAGGCGAGCAGGGGGGTATGAAAATGCGACCATTCACACGAGGAAAATGGCAGGCGAATGAACGGCAGCGCGGCATGTCCATCATTGGGATGCTGTTGCTGTTGGTCTTGATCGGGATGGTGGCCCTGATCGCGATGCAGGTGATTCCGATGTATGTCCAGTATTACTCGATCAAGTCCACCATCGAGAGCGTCCGCAAGGAGTCGGTGGGTAGCATGAGCAGGGAGGAAATCCAGCGCGCTATTCAAAAGCGGTTCGATATTGGGTACGTGAGTAATGTCCAGGCCAAGGATCTCAACATCCGCAACGACCGCCGAGGGAAGATACTCGATCTGGTTTACCAGGACGAGCGGAAACTGATCGAGGGGCTGTATGTCACGCTCAAGGTCAACGAGTCCATTCTTCTAGCTGAATGAGGTCTTTCTTGGAGGCGGCGAGAGACCGTGGTGATTATTACAACGGTTAAGCGCCGGATGCGCCGACGCCGGATTGATGGGCAAGCCGTCCGCCATGGAATCTGAGCTTGTATCGACGCGGACTACCGAGGAGACGGCGACAAGTCGATGAACAAGCCGTCCGCCCCGAAAAGTTTCGTGCAGTCCTGCTGAAATGCGTTCTTCAGCCGCGCGGCTGTGCGCCGCCTTGAATTATGCGTTTCGACAGCCCGATCTGTTGGAGGAAGCGCTGACCCATCGCAGCGCCGCGCCGCGCCACAACGAGCGGCTGGAATTTCTGGGCGATGCGTTGTTGAACCTGGTGATGGCCGAGTGTTTGTTCCACCGTTATCCCCAGGCCAGCGAGGGTGAGCTGAGCCGGTTGCGGGCGACGTTGGTGAAGGGTGAGGCGTTGGCGGAGCTGGCCCGCGGCCTGAAGCTGGGCGAGGAGTTGCGGTTGGGACAGGGTGAGCTGCGCAGCGGTGGTCCACAACGCGAATCCATTCTGGCGGACGCGCTGGAGGCGATTTTCGGGGCGGTTTACCTGGACGGCGGACTGGCCCCCTGTCGGGCGCTGATTTTGCGTTTGTATCGGAACGGTTTGGCGGGACTGGCCAACGCCAGCGAGCTGAGGGATCCCAAGACCCGCTTGCAGGAGTATCTGCAGGCCCGCCAGCAACCCCTGCCGGTCTATAGCGTGCTGGAAATTCGCGGCGAGCCGCATGCTCAGACCTTTACGGTTGAATGCGCCGTCGCCGACCGCCGCGCGGTCGCGATGGGAAGCAGCCGCCGCAAGGCCGAACAGGACGCCGCCCGTCGACTATTGGAGCAACTGCCGCCATGACCGTTTTCACCCGCGCCGGCCACGCGGCTCTGCTGGGCCGACCCAACGTCGGTAAGTCCACCCTGCTGAACCGGCTGATCGGCCAGAAGATCAGCATCACCGCGCCCAAGCCGCAGACCACCCGCCACGTCATTCTCGGCATCCAGACCCTGCCGGAAGCGCAGATCGTGTATGTGGACACCCCTGGATTGCACCGCCAGGGACGGCGGGCGATGAACCGCTACCTGAATCGGGCGGCGGCCAGCGTGCTGGGTTACGTGGATGTGGTGGTGTTCCTGATCGAGGCCCTGTGCTGGACCGAGGAAGACGAGGATGTGCTGCAACGGCTGGCCGTCTTTCCAGGGCCGGTGGCGTTGGCGGTCAACAAGGTGGACCGGATCGCCGACAAGGCGCGGCTGCTGCCGTTCCTGCGGGACATGGCGGGCCGACGCGCGTTCGCCGACGTGGTGCCGCTGTCCGCGCTCAAGGGCGACAATGTGGCGACGCTGGAACGGGCCATTGCTCGTTTGCTGCCGGTCGGCGACTTCCCGTTCCCGGCCGATCAGGTCACCACGGCCAGCGAGCGCTTTCTGGCCGCCGAACTGGTGCGTGAAAAGCTGACCCGGTTGCTACGCGAGGAATTGCCGTATGCCCTGACGGTGGCGATCGAGCGCTTTGCCGAGGAGGAGCGGCTGACGCGGATTCACGCCCTGATCTGGGTGGAGCGCGCCAGCCAGAAAGGCATCGTCATCGGCGAGAAGGGCGCGATGCTGCGCGAAGTCGGGCGCCAGGCCCGCCAGGACCTGGAACGCCTGCTGGGCCGCCCGGTGTTTCTGGAAACCTGGGTCAAGGTGCGCGAGGGCTGGTCCGACGATGAACGCGCCTTGCGGAGTCTGGGCTACGCCGATCCGGCTTCGCCCTGAGTCGGTTGCTTTCGCCTCATGCGCGTGCTGTTGCAACCCGCGTTCGTTCTGCATCGCCGCCCCTACCGTGATACCAGCCTGCTGCTGGAAGTTTTCAGCCAGGATCACGGCCGGGTGGGTCTGGTGGCGCGCGGCGCGGCGGGGTCTCGGTCAAGATTGAAAGGTTTGTTGCAACCGTTCGCGTCCTTGTTGCTGTCCTGGGTCGGGACGGGCGAATTGGCGACGCTGACCGCCGCCGAGGAAGCGGGTCTTCCGGCGCCCTTGCCGCCCCACCGGGTGCTGGCCGGACTGTACGTCAACGAGTTGCTGGTGCGCCTGCTGCCGCGCCTGGACCCGCATTCCGGCCTGTTCGCCGCCTATCCGCTTTTGTTGGCGGAACTGGCCACGGCGGTTGGCGAGGAGCCGCCGCTGCGGCGATTCGAGAAGCGGTTGCTGGAGGAACTGGGCTATGGCCTGACCCTGGATTGCGAGGCCGCCAGCGGTGCGTCCATCGTCGCCGAGGAACGGTATTGCTATGTGCTGGATCGGGGACCGCTGACCGCCGGATCGGCCGAGGGCGGGGTGCCGATTTCGGGCCGGGGACTGTTGGCCCTGCGCGACGGGATTCTGAACGATCCCGCCGTGCTGCGGGAGGTCAAGCGTTTGACCCGCGCCGCGCTGGCCGTGCAGTTGCGCGGGCGGGCGCTGAAGACGCGGGAGTTGTATCGGGCGAGGCGGGAGCCTGGCTGAATTGGCTTTTCTCAAACAAGATTTTTCGCCCCCTCACCATATCAGCCGTTCCAGGCCGATGCACACCACCGCATGGGTATGCAGCTTGAGCGACTCGCCACTGGAACGTTCCAGCGCCTCCCGATAGCCGGTCAGTTGCCGCTCCGCGTCCCGCAGGGCGTCCGCCACCGCCGGCAGGGCACGCAGTTCCGTTCGAGGTGTGGCCGCCAGTTCGGCGCTGGCGAGACCGACTGTCTTGAGCGTGACCGTCTTGAACTCCAGCAAATGATCGAGCAGGGCGTATGGGCGCATGTCGGGGCGCACCCGCAGCAGTAGATCGCCGTAACCTCGCCCCAGCGCCGGCTCCGAGTCCATCCGGTAGAAGGCGTCGTTGAACAGCGTCACTAGAAACGCGGTCTTGACCACCAACTCGTTGCTCCAGCGCAAATCTCGGTTGTCGAAGACCTTGAAATATCGCTGTTCGAGGAAGTCGCACAGCGGTTCCAGATCACCAGTGGCGTAAAATCGTTCGACGACCCGTTGCCGCTGTTCCTGATCTTCGTAGCGCGGTAGCGTCTGTTCCCGCAATCGTTCGATATAAAGCTTGCGGATCACCTGGTTGGGAATGGTCAGTTGCCATTTGCCCAGGGCATCGCGCCCGGCCAGGGTCAGGACGCCGAAGTAGTAGAGCAGCGAAGCCAGAAAGTCGGGGTCGCGGGGGGCGGTCAGCATGTCTTGCACGCCGAAGCGGTTGACCAGTTGGGCAATGGCCAGCGGTTCGGCGGGGTTCAGCGTCGCGTTGACCAGCGTCTCGCCGTGCGGCAAACGGGCGACGTATTGAATTCGGTTGCGGTCCATCGCCAGGTTGTCGTCGAGCAGTTGTTCCGGGTGTTGGCCGTCGTCAGCCAGACGTTTGAGAAAGTACAGGACCAGGGTCGGGTTGTAGAGCCGTTCTTCCCGTCGTAACGTGAAGCGATACCCGTTGTAGAAGTCGCGCATCAGATCGAGGGCGGTGTTTATCCGGTCAGCGTCGAGACCGTCCGCCGTCGCGATCTGTTGCAAGGCGTTGCGCAATTCCGCTTCGGTAAAGCCGCACAGGTCATGGAACCGGGGCCGCTGCGAGAGATCTTCGGCGACGTTGTAGCCGCTGGTGATGTCGCTGAGGACCACCGGGGAGACGCCGGTGAGGAACGTTCGATCGATGCCTCGCCCTTCCGCGCCAGCCTTCACCACCTTGAAAAAGGTCTTGATCGTGCCTTCGCCTTGCACCAGCTCTTCGTAGCGATTCGTCCCGCGCCACGGGCTGATCATCACTTCGTTGGCGAAATTGTCGTATTCATCAATCAGCACATAGAGCGGGTGGGGCGTTCGGGACACCGCGCTGGTCAGGGATTGCAACGAGGCGATGCCGTCATCCGCTTGGACATCCACCCGCCCCTCCAGCCAGTCACCGTAGCGGGCTACCGTCTCCTTGATCTGGATGTTCAGATGATGAAACAGAGAACTGCGAATCGCGGCGTAGTCACCCTGCGGGTCCACCATCGAAAAGTTGAGCTTGAGGATGAAGTAACGGTTGCGCAGCGGCGTCGGGTTCCGGCCGATCTTCAGCCCACCAAACAGCCGGTCAAAATCATCCGCCCGCGCCAGGTCGTAGTAGTTTTCCAGCGTGGACAGCCACAGGCTCTTGCCGAACCGGCGCGGACGCAGGAACAGCAGTTGACTGCCGGCTTCTTCAACGAGCGGAATCCGGTCGGTGCGGTCCACGTAGAAGTAGCCTTCCTCCCGAATTTTGCGAAAATCAGCAATGCCATAGGGAAAGCGCATGATTCTCACCTCGCGGAAAGCGATGGTTCTCATTCCCACGCTCCGGCGTGGGAATGCCGGTTGACCGCTCCAGTGGTGCGGGTCCAAGTGACAAAGTCATTTTTTATTACATTCGCCAAATAGCTCTGATGACAATTTGACTAGGATATCACTTTGTTCGGTAATTTTCTGAGAGGCATTTTTTAATTTAATCAGCCCCGGAGATCTTTCGATAAGGCGCACAATTTCTGGTTCTAGTGTTTTAAAAAATTCAGCGAGATCAGACAGCTTATTAGCACTTTCAGGGATTGTAACCCGCTTAATACTCTGTCCGCCTTCGCGCATTATCCGCAAGTTTTGCCCAAACAAAGATACATTGCGTTTTAATCGATCAGCGGCAACAGCAGTGTTCGGGTTCTGCAAATCATTAGCGATTTGTTCTCCCAACTCTAGCTGTTTATTAGCTAGGGACCTTTGCCGAGAATCAGCCCGGTTATTAGCTAAACTCTTAGCGATATCGTTTGATAACATATTAATATTAGTGATAGAGCTATTTAGCAATGGTAGAAAATTGCCAAATGTCACTGCTATTTCACGATTAGTAAGAATAATATCGATTTCCATTTTAATAAGCTTCCATTGGATTTCTACATTCTCTATAAGTGGATAAAATTTTGGTAGTTCATTTTTCTTTTTAAGTAAAATTCTATCGAAGCGATCCCTTTTATCTTTAAGTTTGGTAAATGCTGTTTCTAATCCCTGAACAGATGCGATGGCGTCTGTGACAAGGGTGCTTAACAGTAAGCGATGTTCACAATCAACTGTATTCAGTGAAGTCACCGTGCCATCGCCATTTGGCGTCACGCCGAATTTCTCCCAGAACTGCCAGCCGCCCAGCGCGATCAGCCCGATCACCGCGATAACCACCATCGCCATCCGCCCCTTCGGCGACGTGGAAGGTGAGGGAACCCCGGTCGGTGGGGGTGACGCTTTCGGGTGTGGGGGCTTGGCGACCGCTGCCGACGCCGGTGGAGGCTGGATTGGTGCCGCCTGGGGGCGGGGCGGCGGTTTGGGAGCCGACCGGGGCTGGGG
>CALGOO010000081.1 GCA_937960715.1 uncultured Candidatus Competibacteraceae bacterium | reverse complement strand
GTATCAGTAGGTCATGGGGTATTATGGGATTTGCATCACTTTGAATCACACCCCCGCGAGCAGGTGGACCGGGCGTTGGCCACGGTGGTGACCGACATCGCCGCGTGGGCGCGCGACTGGACCGCGGACGCCGGGGCGCCGGAACTGGGGCGCGAGGTTCTGGCGGTGACGCCGCCGGGCTCGGCGCTGGGTGTGTTTCTGACCCGCTGGTGCGAGGGATCGCCGCAGCCGCTGGTGCTGCTGCTGGACGAAGTGGACGCCCTGGTCGGGGACACGCTGATTTCCCTGCTGCGGCAGTTGCGGGCTGGCTACCCCAAGCGCCCGGCCCAGTTCCCGCAAACGGTGGTGTTGTGCGGGGTGCGGGACTTGCGTGACTACCGGATTCACGCGAGTTCCGAGGCGGCGCCGATCACCGGCGGCAGCGCCTTCAACATCAAGGCCAAGTCCTTGCGTTTGGGCGATTTCATCCAGTCCGAGGTCGAGAGGTTGCTGTTGGAGCACACCCGCGAAACGGGACAGGCGTTCGAACCGGCGGCGCTGGAGCGGGTCTGGACGCTGACGCTAGGCCAACCCTGGCTGGTCAACGCCCTGGCCTACGAAGCCTGTTTCGAGATGCGGGAAGGGCGGGACCGGAGCCAGCCAATTACGGTCGCGCGGATCGACCAGGCCAAGGAGAATCTGATCCTGCGGCGGGAGACCCATCTGGACCAGTTGGCTGACAAGCTGCGCGAGGACCGGGTGCGGCGAGTGATCGAACCGATGCTGGCCGGCACGACGCTGGGCGAGGTTCCGGATGACGACATTCAATATCTGCTCGATTTGGGCCTGTGCCGGATGGCGCCCGGCCAAGGCTTGACCCTCGCCAACCCGATCTATCGCGAAGTGTTGCCGCGCACCCTGGCTTTCACCCCACAAGCGTCGTTGCCCCAGATCGCCCCGACCTGGCTCAATCCCGACGGCAGCCTCAACCCCGCACAATTGTTGATGGCCTTCCTGCGGTTCTGGCGCCAGCACGGCCAACCGCTGCTGGGCAGCGCCCCCTACCACGAGATCGCCCCCCATCTGGTACTGATGGCCTTCCTGCACCGGGTGATCAACGGCGGCGGGACGCTGGAGCGGGAATACGCCATCGGGATGGGTCGGATGGACTTGTGCCTGCGCTACGGCGCGGTGACCCTGGGGATCGAACTGAAGGTCTGGTGCGAGGGCGAGCCGGACCCGCTGGCCGAGGGCCTGGCGCAGTTGGACGGCTATCTGGCCGGGCTGGGGCTGGAGAGCGGCTGGCTGGTGATCTTCGATCGCCGATCCAGCCAGCCGCCGATCCGGGAACGCACGGCCAGCACGGAAACGGGCAGTCCCCAGGGCCGGCAAGTTATCGTGATTCGGGCTTGAAACCCGACTGGGCCGCATGCTCCAGTCACGAGAGGGTGGGACAAGCGAACAAAGCCGAAAACCAGCGGGCCGCTTCCAGGCGGCCCGCCGGGCTGGAATCAGCCTTTAGGCAACAAAAACGCGATCAAGGCCGCCGCGAAGATGGCGCTGGTGATGACGCCGCTGATGTTGGCGCCCAGTGCGTGTGGCAGAACGATGACGCCCGGTCCCACCGATTTTTGCGCCACCTTGGCGGTGGTCGGCACGCAACTGACCCCAGCGATACCGATGACCGGGTTGTACTTCTTGCCCGACCAGTAATACATCACGTAACCACCCAGAATCCCGCCGATACCGGAAATCAGCAGCGCCAGAATGCCCAGCACCAGCAGTTTCAGCACCACCGGATTGAGGATGGTGTTGGCTTCACACAATACCCCCAGCAACAGCCCCAGGAAGAAGGTCGAGCCGTACAGTACGGTATTGGAAAACAGTTCGTAGAAGTTGGGTAGATCGCTTTCACGAATGACCACGCCTACAAACAGCGACAACAGCAGCGGCGAGGCTACCGGGAACAGTAGGCTGAGCAGGACGCAGGCAATCACCGCAAAAATCAGTTTCTCGTTCGAGGTAATCGTCCGGGTCTTCTCCATCGGCATCGGCAACGCCCGCAGTCTTTCCGGAATCAGCAGCTTGATCAGATAAGGATACCCACCGTAGGTCAGCCCCAGATACAGGTAAGCCACCACCGTAATTGGTACGAATAAATCCCGCGCCAGTTGCAGCGAGGTAAACAGTACCATCGGGCCGTCCGCGCCACCAATCGTCGCGACCGCAGCCGCCTGGCTCGAATTCAGGCCCATCGCCACCGCAATTGGGAAGACGAACACCGTACCCAGTTCCGCGAACAGGGCGATGATCATGCTCTGGAACGGCCGGGCCATCACAAATCCCACGTCCAGCAGAGTACCGATGCCCATGAATACGAAACAGGCGATCAAGCCATTGCTGAACATGAAGGTGTAAATCGGCTGGAGCCAGTTGATTTGCAGGATGTTCACCAGCGCGTTGGTATCAGAGGCCAGCGGCGCGATAAATAGGGTACCGGGCAGTTGCTGCACCTGGCTGGCGGCAATGCTCATCCCGGTCGCCGGATCGTAGGCGGAGAAGAACATCACACCGGCGTTGACCGTCGCCATGCCCAAGCCCATCGGGATCATCAGCAGGGCTTCCAGCACTCCCTTGCGTCCCAGATAGAGCAACAAAACTCCCAGAAAGATCAGGAACACGCGGCCAAAGGCGATTTTGGGGTCGGTGGAGAACCCCTGCACCAGCGTGTTGATCCCCTGGAATAGGTCGAGAAAATTGAGAGATTCCATGACGGATCGCTCCCGACGCTCAGCCGATGGTCAGCAGCACCTGTCCGGCGTCCACCGGATCGCCCGGCTTGACCGCGATGCTGACGACCTTGCCGCCCCGGCGGGCGACGACGTGGGTGACCATCTTCATGGCTTCCAGGGAGACCAGTTTGTCGCCCTCGTTGACCGCCTGGCCGACGCTGACGTGGATCGTCTGCACCACGCCGCCCAACGGCGCGACCTCATCGCCCGGCCCGGCCGCGCCCGCCGGCGCGGCCGGCGCGGCGGCCGCCGGAGCCGCGGCGACCACGGACGGCGGAGTCGCCACGACCGTCGTGTCCTGGTAGAAGCCTTGGGCGCTATCGGCCGTAATGTCCTCGACCGCGACGATATACTGCTTGCCTTCGACGGTGATGCGGAATTTCTTCTCCATGGGGTTGTTCTCTCGCAAAAGGTGGAACGGAAAGGACTTGGGATTTTCAGTGCGACGCGCGCGGCGCGTGCGAGGTGTGGTGAGTCGTGCGCGCCTCGGCGGTCCAACCGAAGCCGCGACTGGCCATTTCGATGCGGACGATGCGATGCGCGCCCATCATCGCGGCCACCGTCGCGGCAATGACGGCAATATGCTCTTGCGGGATGCCGGCGAGGGCAGGTTGCGCGACGGGCGCGGGCTTGACCGGCGCCTTGACCGGCTCCTCTTTCGCCTGCCGCGACAACACCCAGACGATGCCGCGAATGACTACCGCGACCAGCATCGAGATCACGATCACGATGCCGTAGATCACGAACATGTCGCCGATGGCGTCCCAGGTGGTGTAAGTCTTCATCGATCAATCTCCCTTGGCTTGGGGGTCGGCGGTCGGGTCAGAGCGGGATGTCGCCATGCTTCTTGGCGGGCCGCAATTCGCGTTTGGTCAGCAGCTTGCGCAGCGCCAGGGCGATGGTGGCGCGGGTGTCGGCCGGCTCGATCACGTCGGTGATGTAGCCGCGCGAGGCCGACATGTAGGGCGAGGCGAACTTGGCCCGGTATTCCTCCACCAGCTCCTTGGCCTTGGCCTTGCGATCCTCGGCGGCTTTCAGTTCATTGCGGTACAGAATGTTGACCGCGCCTTCGGCGCCCATCACCGCGATTTCGGCGGTCGGCCAGGCGAACACCATGTCGGCGCCCATCTCCTGGGCGCACATGGCCAGATAGGAACCGCCGTAAGCCTTGCGCACGATGATGGTGATCTTCGGCACCGTCGCGGAGGCGTAGGTGTAGAGCATCTTGGCGCCGTGACGGATGATGCCGCCGCGCTCCTGCTCGATGCCGGGCAGGAAGCCGGGCACGTCCACCAGCGTCACCAGCGGGATGTTGAAAGCGTTGCAGAAACGGATGAAGCGCGCGCCCTTGTCGGAAGCGTCGATGTCCATCGCCCCGGCCCGGACCAGCGACTGGTTGGCGAGAACGCCGACCACGATGCCTTGAACGCGAGCAAAGCCGACCACGATGTTGCCCGCCCAACCGGCGTGGACTTCCAGGAATTGGCCGTTATCCACCAGCCGATAAATGATCTGCTTGACGTCCATCGGCTCGGCGGATGTTTCCGGAATCAGGGCGTTGATGCCCTCGTCCGGGGACAGGTCAAGATCGGGATAGGGTCGGTGCGGCGGATCCTCGGTGTTGTTGGACGGCAGATAGCTCAGCAACGCCTTGGCGATCTGGATGGCGTGACGGTCGTCCTCGGCGATGAAATGGACGTTGCCGCTGACCGTGGCATGCATCTCGGCGCTGCCGACATCGTCCAGACTGGTGGTCCGGCCGGTGACCGCCTTGATGACTTCCGGGCCGGTGATGAACATGTAGGCGTTCTGCCGGGTCATGATGATGTAGTCCATCAGCGCCGGCGAGTAGGACGCGCCACCGGCGCAGGGACCGGCGATGATGGCGATCTGGGGCACCACGCCCGACAGCAGCACGTTGTGGTAGAACACCTCGCCGTAGCCGGACAG
>CALGOO010000080.1 GCA_937960715.1 uncultured Candidatus Competibacteraceae bacterium | reverse complement strand
TCGGCCAGCACCTGGCCGGTTTCGTTGACGATCCAGACCGGCCCCCAGCGTTCGGCGAAGGCTTGCAGCAGCTCGGTGAGAAAACCCAGCAACACGTCGGCTCCCACCATGCCGACATAGCGATCTTGCCGGTACACCGGCGCGGCGTGCGAGACCATCAAGCCGGCGCCGGCGGTATCCAGGTAAGCTTCCGTCCAATAGCTGCGCCGCTCGGGGTTGCGCTCCGGGGTCGCCAGCCGATACACGTCAAACCCGAACCAGTACGCGAGCACGCCCTCCGTCGTGGCGGCGTTCGCGGATTTGACGTTCACGGTATTGTCTTGCCAGGGAAAGGCGACCACGAAATCTTCCCGCCCGGAAAAGTAGTAGCTCCAGCGAAAGAAAGCGGTGGCCGCATGGGCCGACCGCTGGAGGGGGAACAGGGAAAACGCCATGTCCAGCTCGGCCTGGCGCTCGTCGCCCTCCCGCAACAGCTCGACCCGGCCCATGATGGTGCCGGTCAAGTCCTTGAAAGGAGTTTGTTGCGCGGGATTGAGGCTGAGGGTCGCCAAAACCCCACCGTCCACCTCGACCTGACTCGGCGCCAACCAGGCACGCCACTCGCTGGGATGGCGCTCGGCGGCGGTGGCGAGATAATCCTCGGCCTGGCGCCGCATGGCGCCGACATGCAGGTTGGCGATTCTGACGAAGGCGTTCAACATCACGCGCTGTTCGGTGACGATGTTGTGCAATCGGCCGAGTTCGGTTTCTCGCTGCTTGAAGAATTGTTGCGCGGCCAGCACGGCGATGATGAGGGTCAACGGCACGGCGCTCCAGGCGATCAGCCGATTGTAATGCCGCGCCAAGCGTGCTTGCCGAGTCGTGGATTCGTTCATGACGGCGGACCCGCGCCGGCCAGCAACTCGTTGATCTTCTTGAGCTGAAACCGCTCGGCCAGACCGCGCAACCGGGCCGCGAAAGGCGTGTAACGCTCGTCGGCGCGCTCCAGCCGCTCGATTTGCGCCAACAGGTTGCGCAGATCGCCGCGCTGGGCCAACTCCCGCAGGATCGCCAATTCGGCGCCGGGTGGAACGACGATTGCCCCGTCCGGCGCTTTGTCGGATGCCGGCGAACCGGGGTCGCTGGCGTAAACCAACTCCAAGCCCAACCGAGCGCGCAGCAACTCCAACAACTCCTCCTGCCGGAACGGCTTGGACAGGAAATCGTCGGCGCCGGCGGCCAGATATTGCTCGCGGTGGTGGCCGTAGGCGCTGGCCGATACGGCGATCACGATCACGTCGCGCAACGTCTCGGACTGGCGCAGCCGGCGAGTGGCTTCCAGCCCGTCCAGCACCGGCATCCGCATGTCCATCAGCACGACGTGCGGCTGGAATCGAGCTGCCACATCCAGCGCCTCCTGGCCGTTGCCGGCTTCGGCGATCTCGAAGCCGAGCGGCGCCAGCATGTCCACCAGCACCGCGCGATTCTCGCGCTTGTCGTCGGCGATCAGCGCCCGGCGGCGCGGCCCACGATAGCCGACGACCAGCGCGACCGGCACGTTCGGCGCGCGTTCCGGCGCATCGACCGCCGGCAAGGACAGCGCGAACCAGAACCGGCTGCCCTGGCCAAAAACGCTTTCGACGCTCAGTGCGCCGCCGAGCAACTCGACCAGCCGGCGGCTGATCACCAGGCCCAAGCCGGCGCCTTCCGTGGCTCGATCGTGGTCGTCCATCCGTCGGAACGGCTGGAACAATTGGTCCAAATCCTCCGTCCGGATGCCGCGGCCGGTGTCCGCCACGGCGAAACGAATCCGCTCGCCATCCCGGCCGATGGCGAACGCGACCTCACCCGCGTCGGTGAATTTGATGGCGTTGCCGATCAAGTTGAACAGGATTTGCCGCAGCTTGCGTTCGTCGCCCTGGACCTGGACCGGCAGGTTGGAATCGGCGTCCATGCGGAAATGCAGGTTCTTCTGTTTGGCCCGAACCGCGAAGGCGCCGGCAATACCTTGCAGAAACTCCCGCAGATCAAAGGGCTGGATGTGGATCTCCAGTTTGTCCGATTCGATCTTGGCCAGGTCCAGAATGTCGTTGATCAGACCCAACAGATGATCGCCGGACTGCTGGATGATGGCGATCCCGTCGCGGGCCCTGCCCGTCAGCGCGGCGTCGCGCAACAGGATCTGGGCGTAACCCAGAATGGCGTTCAAGGGCGTGCGCAGTTCATGGCTGATGTCGGCCAGAAACCGACTCTTGGCGCGATTGGCTTTGTCCGCTTCTTCCTTGGCCTCGCGTAGCGCCTGTTCGGCGCGCTTGCGCTCGCTGATGTCCTTCATGGCGCCGAGCATTCGGCGAGGTCGGCCCGCCGGGTCGGTCAAGAAGACTCCTTCATCCTCCATGTACACATAGCCACCGTCCGCGCGCCGGAATCCGTACTCGGTCTGGTACTTGCCCGACTCCGCCCGCGCTTGCCGCAAGGTCCGCAAGGCCCGAGCGCGATCCCCCGGATGAATCCGCTCCTCCCACCCCTGAATGCCGCCCAAGGCGAACTCCTCGGGGGTGTAGCCGGTCACCTGGGCGATGGGACCGGCCCAGTCAATCCGGCCGCTGGCGAGATCGTAGTCGTACATCAGATGGCCGGTCTGCTCCACCACGACCCGATAACGGGTTTCGCTGACCTGCAACGCTTCGTAGATTTGGAGGCGGCCGGAGCTCTCTTGTTGCAATTCCCAGTCGCGCCGGCGGATTTCCTCGGCGACCGACCGCGCGGTGGCGGCGAAGGCGACGGCCAGTTGACCGATCTCGTCCTGGCGCGCGGTGTCCAGCGGCGCCAACACGCGCCGTTCGCCCATCTGCCGAACGGCCGACAGCAGTTGGCGGAGCGGCGCCGCGATCCGCCGTTCCAGTAACATCGCCAATACGCCCAGCACCAGGGCGAGCGAGGCGAGACCGGTCCACAGCACCCATTGCGCGGCCTGGAACGCTTCCGTCCGGATCGCGCCGCCCGGCAGGGTCGAGGCGAAGTACCAGCCCGGTCCTTGTAGCCGACTGATGGCGTAGTACTGGTCGGTGTCGGCGTCGTAGCCGTAACGCGGCAGCGCCGACGCTTGGATGGCCAGCGCCCACAACGCGCGCAGACGGGTATCGCCGGTCTGGTCGACGAAGAAAACCCCCTCGTGTTCGACCAGCTTGGCCTTGTAGGTTCGGTCGGCGATCAGCCGGCCGTCGCTCCGAAAAACGGTATGGACCGCGCCCGGAATGTCGGCGTGCAGGATGCTGGTCTCCAGGTCATCCAACAGGGTGTCGCTGGCGACGGTGGCGACGTGGGCGCCGTCGAGATCGATGGGCGTCACCGCCGGCACCAGCAATTGATGGTAGGCGGGTTCGTATTCCGGGCCGGCCCAGACCGTTTCCCGCCCCGGATTGCGGGCGGGCGTGGCGACGAGGAAGGACTCCCGCTCGTTCAGTGTCCAGTCC
>CALGOO010000079.1 GCA_937960715.1 uncultured Candidatus Competibacteraceae bacterium | reverse complement strand
GGTAGCGGAACCGCTAGCCACCCGTATTTGCTGGTGCCGCGATTGCCAGCACCTCGCGGCGAATGGATCGGTGAATCTGCTGGTTTCTGCGGACGGACTCCACTTTTCCGGAGTGCTTTCCGAGTACACAAAGATCGCCGACAGTGGCGATGAGGTCATTCGTCAATTTTGCCCGAAATGCGGCGCGCATCTGTTCGCTAAAGCCTCCAACCGCCCCGATCTCCGCGTGGTCCGTGCGGGCAACCTGGATGATCCTTCCTCGATTCAACCCAGCACGAACATTTGGGCGGCGAGCGCGCCGGGTTGGGCTTGTCTGGACCCGGCGCTTGAGCGCGTGGAACGGCAACCGGTGCCACCTAAATAACAGCGCACCGGTTAGGTTGCCGTGACTTCTGGCAACCCTTCTATAAGCTGCCTAAACGGATAAGCTGGCCTAAAGGAGCGTTGCGCCTGACTGTGCTACGCACAGCCGGTGAATGGAGTCTGTTGGTGACTGCCGTTTCAACCGCTCCAGCCGTTGCCACGCTTCCAGCACACAGGCCACCGACCAAGCTTGAGCCGGTGCGCCGCGCGGGATGTGAGGCGGCGCACCGTCGAGAATTTCGCTGACCGTGCCCAAGCCAGCATCCAGCAAGTGATCGCGAACGGGTTGCAACCGGGCCTGGGCCGCCGCTGCGTCGCCGGTCACGCGATACTCGGCCAGCGCGTAGTGGCCCAGCAGCCACGCCCAAACCGGCCCCTGGTGATAGCTGCCGTCGCGCTCCCATACGCCGCCGAGGTAATAAGGGCGGTAATCGGGATGATCGGGCGCCAGGGAACGGAGGCCGTAAGAGGTCAACAACTCCCGCCCGCAGATGCGGACCACGGCTTGCTGGGTTTCCGCACTCAACGGACTGTGCGGCAGGCTGACGGCGAAAATCTGGTTGGGGCGCGTGGTGGGATCGTCGCCGGTGGGACCGTCCAGCACGTCGGACAGGCCCGCATTATCGGGACGGACGAAACGCTGGAAACCTTGCCGGACCGTGGCCGCCAATTCCGCATAGGTCGCGGACGGTTGCCCTAAGCGTTCGGCAAAACCGGCCATGATCATCAGAGCGTTGTACCAAAGCGCATTGATCTCGACCGGCTTGCCGGTGCGCGGCGTCACCACCCAATCGCCGACCTTGGCGTCCATCCAGGTGAGCTGCACGCCGGGCTCGCCAGCATGAATCAACCCATCGGCTGCATCCATGCCGATCCGGTAACGGGTGCCCCGGACGTGCCAGCCGATCATGCCGGCCAGCACTGGGAATACCTCGGCCAGCACCGCCCAATCGCCGCTGGTTTCCAGATAGGCCCGCCACGCCTCGAAGTACCACAACCCGGCATCCACCGTGTTGTAGTCCGGTGTCTCGCCCGCGCCGGGGAACACATTGGGCAACATGCCCTGATCGACGAAACGGGCGAAGGTCAGCAGGATACGCCGTGCGCTGTCGAACCGGCCCGTTGCCAGCGTCAAACCCGGCAAGGCGATCATGGTATCGCGGCCCCAGTCGCCAAACCAAGGATAACCCGCGATCACCGATTCGCCGCCGGGCAAATCCGGCAGCGGCCGGGCGAATAGAAAACTGTCAGCGGCCAACGCCAATTGTTCGATCCAATCGGGCGGCGAATTAGCGAGGTACGGACGGGCACGGTCGAGCAACGCGCGCTCGCGGTCGAAAAACCGTTGCAGCGCCGCATCCAAATCGGCGGAGGCGTTATCGTGCAGGCTGGCGGCGATGCCAACCCAGCCGCCAGGGCGCAAACGCAACAGCGCATGGCCGACGCACAGATGCGCGTCCCGATCCGGCAGGCCGCGCTCCCGTTCCACCGGCAAATCGAAATTCTCGATCCAATCCCACGCAGTCTGAAACTGGCCATCCGCGGCCTGAAACCGCAAGGTGAAACGATCGGGGCAGATGACGTGCAATTGTTCCCCTGCTTTCTTCACCTGCGGCGTGAAACCGCCGGGCGCCATGCTGATGTGATGATCGCGGGCATTGACCAGCAAGCGAACTTGCAAGCGCAAATCCTGACCGGTATCAGCGGATTCCAGCCGGTACGCCACATAAACCGTATTCGCGCCCGGCTCCAGCCAGATGCGTTGCTCGATCACCCGCTCGCCCAGGGCATAGCGCCACACCGGCATCCGGCCATGCAAGTGGAAAGATTCGAGGTGAACGTACCCTTCGGGAACCACCGCGCCACCGCTCCAGCGATTGCTGAACAGCGGGATTTCCCGGCCACCGTCGAGCAAGGTGGCGTCGGCCTTGGAAAACACCAGCCAGCGGCCAAGCGGCGGCTCAACCGGCGCGATCAACAAGCCGTGGTAGCGGCGGGTCACGGTCCCGGCAACCGTGCCGGCGGCGTAAGCGCCCAAACCATTGCTCAGCCACCACTCGCGCCGCTCGGCCTGGCCGGGATCGCCGCAAATCGCCCTGCCAAAGCGGATAAAGCCGGGTCGTGCGCCGTTCATACTGATCGCTCCTCTTGTTGTAACCGTTCCGCCACCCGCAGCGCCCAGGCGTAGATGGTCAACGACGGGTTGACCCGGCTGGAGCGCGGCAGGACGCTTCCGTCCACCACGTACAGATTGTCCAGACCATGCACCTTGCCACCGGCGTCCACCACGGAGGTGCGGGGATCGTGGCCTGCGGCCAAAGTCCCGCAGGCGTGCGCCGTGCCAGCGAGCGGAATTCTTTTGGCCGCCGCTGGCAGGCCGATTTTCCACAACGAACGATTGAAGTCGCGCACCAGCCGCCGATGTTCCTCCCGCGCCGCCGGCAAGCGCGCCGGGTCGTAGTCGAGCTGAGGATACTGCGCGCCGTTGCGTTTGGCGACGACGCGGTTGGCGGGATCGGAACCGTCCTCGGTCTGCAAGAAGAAACCGTAGGCGCGATGCCCGAGCGCCCGGGCGAACCCGCGCGGCACGAAGCCCGGAATCAGGGTGCTGAGCAATTCCCCGTCGAAACCCAAGGGCTGGATGCTGCTGTGTGGCAGCCGTTCGTTCAACAGTAGCAGGGTTTTCCGTAGCAGATCGGTTTTGGGGGTCGCGGAAAACGCCAGCACGGCGCTGAGCAGATGACATTTGTAATTCCGCCCCACCGCGTCCGCGCACGGCAGCCGTCCGGCCAAACCGCTATCGGCCAGATAGCTTTGCAATAGCCGCGGCGAGTGCAATGCACCGGCTGCCAGCAACACCGTATCGGCCCGGAATTCGCTGCCCTCCTCGGTGCGAACGCCCAGCAGCCGCTCGGGCCGGCCGGGGCCGGCGATGAAATCGCCAACCGTCTGCCCGGTCAGTATGGTCAGGTTGGGCAGATGTTGAACCCGCTCCAGCAAAGCGTGCTGGCCGTCGGCTTTCAGGTTCTTGACCGAAGCGAAGGCGTCGAAATGCGTGGCTTCCTCGGGATGCTCGACGATGCGGGGGTCCAGCGCCAGCGCCAAGGGCCGGGCGTTCCAACCCGCGCCGTTGCGGGTCAGCTTACCGGCGATGGCTTGCAGATCTGGCTCCGGCTCGAATTGATGGACACCCAGCAAGGTTTCCGCCTGCTCGTAGTAGGGCAGCAATTCCCGGTACGAAACCGGCCAAGGCAGGCATTGATGCGCCGGTTCAGCCTCGAATTCGTGCGGTTCGAAGCGGGCTAGGGCCGCGCCGTACCACTTGGTTTTACCGCCCAGATTGAAATATTCCTCCGGCTCGAAGATCCGGCCATTCTTGTCCAGCCAATGCTCCTTGCTCTTGAAAATCCCCTGCCGGATGACTTTGTCCACGTTCAGGGTGCTGCCGTCGCGTGGAAGTTCCTGGCCTTTCTCCAGCAGCAGCACCCGGCGGCCAGCGCGCGCCAAGGCGTAAGCCGCCGCTGATCCGCCCGCGCCGGAACCGGCGATGAGGGTGTCATAATGTTCGTTCATGAAGGTGTGTCCTTCTCAAAAAACCGCCGCCGGGGCGATGACCGCCGCCGTGGAGCCGCGGGTTTTGGCATGGGTGACGGTGAACAGGAATTCGTGGACGCCGCGCCGCGATCCGCTTCATGTCAGCCTCCTTGATCGAAGCCCGGATAGAGGGTCATGCCGCCATCCACGTACAGGGTGGCGCCGGTGACGTAATCGGAATCGTCGGAAGCCAGCCAGACCGTGGCGCGGGCGATGTCGTCCGGTTCGCCGACCCGGCGGGCGGGAATCAGCTTGAGCAGTTCCGCCTCGGCCTCGGGGGTCATCCAGGCGGCGGTGTTGATCGGGGTCTTGATCGCGCCGGGCGAGATGGCGTTGACCCGGATGCGCTGCGGCGCGAGTTCTTGGGCCATGGTCTTCATCATCATGCTCACCCCGCCCTTGGAGGTGGCGTAGTTGACGTGTCCCGCCCACGGGATCACGTCGTGCACCGACGAGATGCAGATGATCTTGCCGGCGACGCGCGACAGTTCCGGGACGACGCCGCGCCGGAGAAATTCGCGAGCGGCGGCGCGGGCGCACAAAAACTGGCCGGTCAAGTTGATGTCGATGACTTTTTGCCAGTCGGCCAAGCTCATCTCGACCAGGGGGGCGTCTTTTTGCAAGCCGGCGTTGTTGACCAGGATATCGATGCTGCCCCAAGTCTCGATCATCTGGGCGAACATGGCCTCGACCTCGTTTTCCC
>CALGOO010000078.1 GCA_937960715.1 uncultured Candidatus Competibacteraceae bacterium | reverse complement strand
AGCGGGAGATCAGCTTGATGATCTTGTATTGGTACTTGCGCACCAGCAGATCGAATGCATTCTTATCGCCTTTTTGCACCCTGTGGACCAAATCGCGGTCCAGATGACCCTCGCCCATCCGGGCAGACCCCTTTCGACTCAATGGCAATCTCCCTGCAACCATGACGGTAGACCAACGCCCGTTTCGTTAGTTCGCGTACTTGCCGGGATGTTATAGTGTGGACAGGCGGCGGGACGGGCGCAAAAAGCCGGCGGACCCGGCCGCGTGGCGCTTATGGTCGCCACGATACCCCATTCACGGAATCCCTCACAAGCCATGATCGCCTTCCCGCTTTCCATCGATATTCTGATCATCGGTAGCGGCGCCGCTGGCCTGAGCCTGGCGTTGCGCCTGGCCGACGCCGCCCGCGTCGCGGTGCTGGCCAAGGGGTCGTTGTCCGAGGGCAGTACGTATTACGCTCAGGGGGGAGTGTCGGCGGTGCTGGACGTCGACGACTCCATCGAATCCCATCTGCAAGACACGCTGATCGCCGGCGCGGGGCTGTGCCATCCCGACGCGGTGCGCCTGACGGTGGCGCATGGCCGGGAAGTGATCGAATGGCTCAGCGCGCGGGGCGTCCCCTTTACCCGCGACCCGAACGCCGAGCACGGCGCGGACTATCACCTGACCCGCGAGGGCGGTCACAGTCACCGCCGGGTCGCGCACGTCGCCGACGCCACCGGCCGGGCGATTCAAACCACCCTGGAAGCGCGCGCCCGCGAACACCCCAACATCACGCTTTTGGATCATTCCATCGCGGTGGACCTGATCACCCGCCGCAAGCTGGGCGTGGACGGCAACCGCTGCCTGGGCGCGTATGTCCTGAACCGGCGCGATGGATCGGTGCAAGCCCTGGCGGCGCGCTTCGTGGTGCTGGCGACCGGCGGCGCCAGTCGGGTCTATCTGTATTCCAGCAACCCGGATGGTTCCACCGGCGACGGCATCGCGATGGCCTGGCGGGCCGGCTGCCGGGTGGCGAACCTGGAATTCATGCAGTTTCATCCCACCTGCCTCTATCACCCGCAGGCCAAGAACTTCCTGATTTCCGAGGCGGTGCGCGGCGAGGGTGGGCATTTGCTGTTACCGGACGGCGCCCGGTTCATGCGAAATTTCGACGTGCGGATGGAACTGGCCCCCCGCGACATCGTGGCTCGGGCCATCGACCACGAGATGAAGCGGTTGGGCGCGGAATGCGTGTATCTGGACATCAGCCACAAGCCGGCGGCGTTCGTCCGGGAACATTTTCCGAACATTCACGCCAAGTGCCTCGAATACGGATTCGACATGACCCGGCAACCGATTCCGGTGGTGCCGGCGGCCCATTACACCTGCGGTGGCGTACTGACCGACCTGCGGGCGAAGACCGACATCGTCGGCCTGTACGCGGTGGGTGAAGTCGCGTTCACCGGCCTGCACGGCGCCAACCGCATGGCCAGCAACTCGTTGTTGGAATGTCTGGTGTTCGCGGCGATGGCGGCGGACGACATCCGTCCGCGGCTGGCGCGCGCCCCGGCACCGCCGCCGTTGCCGGCCTGGGACGAAAGTCGGGTGACCGACTCCGATGAGGAGGTGGTGGTCAGCCACAACTGGGCCGAATTGCGCCAGTTCATGTGGGACTACGTGGGCATCGTTCGCACCAACAAACGCCTGCAACGCGCCCGCCACCGAGTGGAGTTGCTGCTGCGGGAGATCGGCGAGTACTACGGCAACTTCCGCATCGGCGGCAACCTGATCGAACTGCGCAATCTGGCGCAGGTGGCCGACTTGATCATTCGCTGCGCTCTGGCGCGCAAGGAGAGTCGGGGCCTGCACTACACCCTGGATTATCCACGGGCCAACGAGGCCGAGCCGGTGCGGGACACGGTGTTGGTGCCGGCGAATTTCGCCGGGGCGGACGCGCCGCCGCTGTGGGACGAGTGAGTTCAGGGCGGATCCGCCTCATCTTCGTCTCGCCGGACGCGCAACCAGACCCGCAGCCGGCGCAAGGTTTCGGAGTCGACCGCGTCGGGTAACAACGCCAATGAGCGTCGCCCGCCGCTTTCCAGCCGAAAGTTGAGGATGACGATGCCGGGATGGGCGTAACCGCTGGTCAAACGGGCGCGATGCGGCGTTCCATCGCCGGTTTCCAGCCGCCAGGCCTCATCCAGCAGTTCCAGGCGGGCGATGAAGCCGCGCCCCCGCCGATGGCCGTATCGCCAGACGAACCGAACCAGCGCCAACGCGATGCCGACGATGAAGCCAGCCTTGATCCACGGTGGAACGCCGCCGACGAGCACGGCGACGCCAGCCAGGAGGTGAGCGCCACCGCCGCAAGCGAGCAGAAGCCGCGAGGGGCGCGGCTCGATGCTCAAGGCGATGCGGTTGGACATTTTCACGACGCCCATCCCGAAGGCGGCACCGGACCCCACGGCGTTCGAGCGCGAGGGATGAAGGCGCGAACCCTCATCCCTGCCTCACCTTCCCCCACTGTTCCTCCAGCCGCTTGACCGACACCGGCAGCAAGGTCTTCAACTCCTGGGCGAACTGCGAGACGCGCAACTCTTCCAACAGCCAGCGGAACCGGATGAGTTCGGGATCCTGCCTCTCCCGCTGGGCGTTCCGCTCCCATTGCCGCCGGCACGGCTCCCACAGGCGGACGATCTCTTCGCGCCGCTGGCGGTCCTTGTCCGGCGCCTGCCGGAGTTTTTGCAGCCGCAGGGTGATGGCGCGCAGATAGCGCGGCAAATGCGGCAGCCATTCCGCCGGCGTCCGGCTGAGAAAGCCTGGATAAACCAGCTTTGCCAGTTGATCGCGGATATCGGCCATGGCCGCGGCCCAGACCGGCGATTCGTCGGCCAGCGCCCGGCGGACTTCGTGATACGCCGCCAGAATGGCGTCCGCCGTTTCGCAAACCTCCTTGGTCGCGGCCGACAGCCGGGCCTTGCCGCGTTCCAACAAGGCATCGAACGCCGCCCGGTCGCGCGGCAACGGCCCGTCGGCCAGAAAGGCGCGGTCGAGAATGGCGTTCATCACATCCTCGCGCAACTGCTCCTGGGTCTCCAGGCCGATAGAGTGCAGGGTCATGCGCTGGAACCGGGGCAAATCCCGCGCCAGCGTCTTGAATACCGGGCCGAGTCGCCAACCGATCAGCCGCCGCAAGCCGGCGCGGGTCGCCGCTTCCGCCCCCGCCAGCGAATCCAGCAGGCGCAGCGCCAGCGTCCCATCGGGTTCCGCGATCAGGGCCGGATAGCCACGTAACCGAATCCCGTTGCGAACGAAACTGACCTCTTCCGGCAACGCGCCGAAATCCCAGTCCCGCACCCGCTCTCGCTCGAACTCCGGGGTCGGCAGCGCCGCGAAGCCGGCCCGCGCCTCGCCGCGCAACTCGGCCTGAATCGCCGCCCAGTCGCGCCCGACCGTCAGCGTTTTCCCCTCGGCGTCCACGACCTGAACGCGCATCCGTAAATGGCTGGGAACCGCCTCCGGATTCCACGCTTCCTCGGGAATTCGCACCCCCGTCATGCGCTGCAAGTCTTCGGTCATGGCTTCGACCAGCGACCGCGCGCCCGGCTCGATCACCTCCAGCAACGCTTGCACGTAATTGGGTACCGGGACGAAGTTCCGCCGCAGCGCCTTGGGCAAGGATTTCAGCAAGGCCGCCATCCGCTCGGCCCGCAGACCCGGCACCAGCCAGTCCAGCCGTTTCAAGTCCACCTGATTCACCGCCGCCAGCGGCACGGTCAACGTCACGCCGTCATCGTCCGCGCCGGGCGCGAAACGATAGGTCAGCGGCAACTGCAAGCCGTCGAGATCGAGACGGTCGGGGAACCGCTCGCCCTCCGCCACCGGTCCCGCCTCCGCCAGCAATGCGGCCCGGTCGAGAAACAGCAGGCGCGGGTTTTCGCGTTCCGCCCGTTTGCGCCAACTTTCGAACCCCGAACCACTGTAAATGCCTTGGGGGATGCGCTCGTCATAGAAGTGGTAGAGCGTCTCCTCGTCGGCGGTCAGGTCGCGGCGGGCGCGAACCTCCAACTCTTCCAACTCGGCCAGCAGTTGCCGGTTGTGCTCGAAAAACGCCGCCTTGCAATGAAATTCGCCTTCGACCAGCGCCTGGCGGATGAAAATGTCACGCGCCAGCGTTGGATCGAGCGGGCCGTAATCGACCCGGCGATTGGCAATGATTGGCAGGCCGTACAACGTGACCCGCTCGGTGGCGGTCACCCGCGCCGAGCGTTTTTCCCAGTGTGGCTCGGCATAGCTGCGCTTGAGCAGATGCTCGGCCAAGCCCTCCACCCATTCCGGCTCGATGCGCGCCACGGTGCGGGCGTACAGCCGGGTGGTTTCCACCAATTCCGCCGCGACCACCCAGCGCGGTCGTTTCTTGAACAGGCCGGAACCGGGGAACAGATAAAAATTCCGGCCCCGCGCGCCCAGATAGGCGTTGTCCTCCTGCTTAAGGCCAAGATGGCCGAGCAAGCCGGTCAACAGCGCCCGGTGCAGATTGGCGTAGGGCGCGGCTTCCTCGTTAAGCCGCATTCCCATCTCGGTCACCCGCCCCAGCAACTCCTGATGCAGGTCATGCCATTCCCGCATCCGCACGAAGGAGAGAAAATCCACCTGGCAGAGATTACGCAACTGGTTCCTGGAAAGTTGCCGCGCCTGCTCGTGGTAGTACTCCCACAGCTTGAGCAGCGCCAGAAAATCGGAATACTCGTCGCGGAACCGCCGATGCTTCTCGTCCGCCGCCTGCTGCTTTTCCAACGGCCGTTCGCGCGGGTCCTGAATCGCCAGCGCGGCGACGATGATCGATGTCTCGCGCAAGCAACCTTCCTTTCGCGCCGCCAGCAGCATCCGCCCCAGGCGCGGATCGACCGGCAATTTCGCCAGTTGCCGGCCCAGGTCGGTGATGCGGCGCTGCTCGTCCACCGCCCGCAATTCGAACAGCAGCCGAAAGCCGTCGCTGATCTGGCGCGAGTCCGGCGGGTCCACGAACGGGAATTCCTCCGGCCGGCCGAGACTCAGCGCGCACATTTGCAGGATCACCGCCGCCAGATGGGTGCGCAAGATCTCCGGATCGGTGAACGCGGGGCGCGCTTGAAAATCCTCCTCCGCGTACAGCCGGACGCAGACGCCCGCCATCACCCGCCCGCAACGCCCGGCGCGCTGGTTGGCGCTGGCCTGGGAAATCTTCTCCACCGGCAGGCGTTGAATCTTGCTACGCGGGCTGTAACGGCTGATGCGGGCCGTGCCCGGATCGATGACGTAGCGGATGCCGGGCACGGTCAGCGAGGTTTCGGCCACGTTGGTCGCCAGCACGATGCGCGGGCGACCGTGCGGCTGGAATACCCGACCTTGTTCGGCGGCGGACAGCCGGGCATACAGCGGCAGGATCTCCGTATTCGGCGGATGGTGCTTGCGCAGGCTTTCCGCCGTTTCGCGAATTTCCCGCTCGCCCGACAAGAAAATCAAAATATCACCCGGCCCTTCCTTCCACACCTCGTCCACCGCGTCCAGAATCGCCTGCTGCAAGTCGCGGTCGCGTTCGTCCTCATCCACCGCCAGCAGCGGCCGGTAACGCACCTCCACCGGCCAGGCGCGCCCCGACACTTCAATGATCGGCGCGTGGTCGAAATGGCGGGAAAAGCGTTCGGGATCGATGGTCGCCGAGGTGATGATCAGTTTCAGGTCGGGTCGGCGCGGCAACAGCCGCTTGAGGTAGCCCAGCAGGAAATCGATGTTCAGGCTGCGCTCGTGGGCCTCGTCGAGAATGATCACCTCATACTGATCCAACTGGCGGTCGCTCTGGGTTTCCGCCAGCAGGATGCCGTCGGTCATCAGCTTGACCAGCGCATCCGGTCCGGTCCGGTCGGAAAAGCGCACCTTGTAGCCCACCTGGCCGCCGACCGTCGTCCCCAGTTCCGCCGCGATCCGCGCCGCCACCGAGCGGGCGGCGATGCGGCGCGGCTGGGTGTGGCCGATCAATCCCGCCGCGCCCAAGCCGAGCGAGAGGCAGATTTTCGGCAACTGGGTGGTCTTGCCGGAACCGGTTTCGCCGCACAGGACGATGACCTGATGCGCGCGGATGGCGGCGGCGATGGCGGCGCGGTGGGCATTGATCGGCAGGCTGTCGTCGAATTCAGGCGTTGGCAGCGCGGCGCGGCGCTCGCGCAGGCGGACGGCGGCGGCGTCCACCTCGGCGGTCAGTGGCTCCAGGTCCTGATCGATCGGCTTGCCGTCGCGCAGGCGCTGACGCAGACCGCGCAAGCGACGGGCGAACGCGGCCCGGTCGCGGGTCGGGCATTCCGACAAGCGGGCGGACAAAATGGCGAGCAGTTTTTCCACAAAGATACCCAACAATTCATTGACCCAAGGATGGCCATTCCAGCCAGCGCGGCGCACGCCGTCGTTTCAACATTGACCATGTTGAAGCGCCAATTGGGCACGGATCATAAAATCCACTTGCGGAAAGCGGGGCTTTCGCGTACTTTCCGCCGCGGGCCTGAGGTTGCCAACCTTCGAGCGCCCAACGTCGGCCCCCCTTGGATGCCCAGGGTTCCCGCCGGGATCTGGCACTCCAAGCGTCGGCAACAAGGAAATTATTGCCTTGAGGTTGTGTGTTGATGCGTACTGGTACTGTGAAGTGGTTTGACGAAGCCAAGGGCTTCGGTTTCATTGCCCCCGAGGACGGCAGCAGCGACGTGTTCGTCCACTACTCAGTCATCGAGGGCAAGGGGTTCCGAACCCTGGCGGAAAACCAAAAGGTCGAGTTCGACGTCAAGGCCGGACCCAAGGGTCCCCAGGCCACGATGGTCAAGAAACTCGCGGTAAAATAACGTTCCCACCAAAGCCGATTGGGTCAAAGCCCCGCTACGCGGGGCTTTGTCGTTTCCACCGCCCGCGTTTTTCGAACCTGGCGACATCGGTTCGGCCAACCCGCGTCCCGGCTATAATGCCCTGCCCGTTTCCGCCCGATGGAACACATCGTGATCGAACAACTCCGCAACATCGCCATTATCGCCCATGTGGACCACGGCAAGACCACCCTGGTGGATAAACTCTTGCAGCAATCCGGCACGCTCGGTCACCGGGGCGCTCCGGTGGAACGGGTGATGGACTCCAACGACCTGGAACGGGAGCGCGGCATCACCATCCTGGCCAAGAACACCGCCCTGCGCTGGCGTGACTATCGCATCAACATCGTGGACACGCCCGGCCACGCCGATTTCGGCGGCGAGGTCGAGCGGGTGCTGTCGATGGTGGATTCGGTGCTGCTGCTGGTGGACGCGGTGGACGGCCCGATGCCGCAAACCCGCTTCGTCACCCAGAAAGCCTTCGCCATGGGTTTCCAGCCCATCGTGGTGATCAACAAGATCGACCGGCCCGGCGCCCGCCCGCATTGGGTGCTGGACCGCACCTTCGACCTGTTCGACCGATTGGGCGCGACCGACGAGCAACTGGACTTTCCAGTGATCTACGCCTCGGCGCTGCACGGCTACGCCGGGCTGGACGAGAGCGTGCGTTCCGGCGACATGACTTCGCTGTTCGAAACCATCGTCCGCCACGTTCCCCCCCCCGAGGTCGATCCCACCGGGCCGTTTCAGCTTCAGGTCAGTTCGCTGGACTACAACAGCTACGTCGGCGTCATCGGCATCGGCCGCATTCGCCGGGGCAAGATCAGGACCAACACCCCCGTCGTCATCCTCGACCCGAACGACAACCGCCGCGCCGGCCGCATCCTGCAAATCCTCGGTTTTCAGGGTTTGGAGCGGATCGAGTTTCCCGAAGCGGCCGCCGGCGACATCATCGCCTTCACCGGGGTGGACGGACTGGGCATTTCCGACGTGCTGTGCGACCCCAACGCGGTCGAGCCGCTGCCGCCGCTCAAGGTGGACGAGCCGACCATGAACATGACCTTTCAGGTCAACACCTCGCCCTTCGCCGGGCGCGAGGGCAAGTACGTCACCAGCCGCCAGGTGCGCGAGCGGCTGTACCGGGAACTGATTCACAACGTGGCGCTGCGGATCGAGGACAGCGACGACCCGGACAAATTCAAGGTGTCGGGCCGGGGCGAGCTGCATCTGTCCATCCTGATCGAGAACATGCGTCGCGAGGGCTACGAACTGGCGGTGTCGCGCCCGGAGGTGATCGTGCGCGAAATCGACGGCGAACCCTGCGAGCCCTACGAGCAGTTGACGGTGGACGTGGAGGAGCAACATCAAGGCGCGATCATGGAAAAGCTCGGCGAGCGACGCGGCGAGTTACTGGACATGCAGCCCGACGGCAGAGGGCGGGTGCGGCTGGATTATCTGATTCCGGCGCGCGGCCTGATCGGCTTCCAGACCGAGTTTCTGACCGCCACCTCCGGCACCGGCCTGATCTACCACGTATTCGACCGCTACGGACCGGCGAAGAAAGGCGCCATCGGCGCGCGGATCAACGGGGTGTTGATCGCCAATTCCACCGGCAAGGCGCTGGCCTACGCCCTGTTCAACTTGCAGGAGCGGGGACGGCTGATGGTCGGCCCCGGCGACGAGGTGTACGAGGGCATGATCGTCGGCATCCATTCCCGCGACAACGATCTGGTGGTCAACCCGCTCAAGGCCAAGCAACTGACCAATATCCGCGCGGCGGGTTCGGACGAGAACATTCTGCTGACCCCGCCGGTGCGGATGAGTCTGGAACAGGCGCTGGAGTTCATCGACGACGACGAACTGGTCGAGGTCACGCCCAAGTCGATCCGCGTGCGCAAGAAGCTGTTGCTCGAACACGAACGCAAGCGGGCGGGACGGCGGGAGGGCGATAAGTGATACCGTTTCCCGATAGGTTTTATCTTTTTCAGATCAAAAACCACACTGTTCGTCATACCCGCGAAAGCGGGTATCCAGTTTTTCAGCGGCTGCCTGGATTCCCGCATTCGCGGGAATGACGAAAACCTATTCAGAATTGGTATGAGACGCCGTGCAAAAACTCCCCTCTCCCACTGGGAGAGGGGTTGTGGGTGAGTTTCAATCGCCCAGATTGCGATAGACCGGGCGAGCCACCTTCTATCCGGCCGCTGCTCAGGCTTAATGCACTTGATCGCCGCCCTTGGGGGGGCTTGGCTTGCCCTTGGGGGGCAGCGTCCACCCGAAGACACCCCGCTGTCCGGGGCGCGAAGCATCCGGCGTAACCAAAATTTCCGCCGCCTTCCGCACCGCTGAAGTCCAAAGTTGGCCGATCAGCCCCGCAAGCTGCATATACTCGCGCTGGTGTCTTTCCACCTCGGTCGCATTGAGTACCATGGTGCTGATGGTCGCCCGGCAAGCTTCCAGGGGCGCCAAGGCTTGCAGGTAATGGGTCAGCGTCTGCTCAAATGTTTGAATAACATTCGGGCTGGCGATTCCGGCTTCGGCGGCCCGTAGCGAGGCGGCGTTCAGCATCCCCCGAATCGCGTAATCGTGTTGGCTCTGTTCTATGCCTTGCTCGATAGCCCATTCCTGCTTGAGACGATTGGCGGCGATTTGCTTGCCAATGACCGTTTGGCCGGCTTGCAGTTTGATCAGGAGGAACAAAAGTTCGACCGCCATCAATACGCCGGTGATCATCGCCCATTTGTACTTCGCCGCCGGCTCTTTTTCGAGCAGGTCCGCCAGGACCACCGCCGAGGTCGGCGTATAGCTGTCTTTCTCGATCCTTGAAACCTCAGCGGTTTTCTGCTCAATCGCGCTCTTCGTTTGATCGAGTTCAGCGATGGCCTTATTTTTCCTCTGAATCGCCGCCTTGAGTTGCTCTTGGGCACTGGCAAAATAGTCGTCCCTCTCTTTCCTGGCAGTCTGCATTTGGTAGCTACAGCGCTGCGCCTCCCCTTGAAGTTGGGCGCTGGCTTTTTTGCGTGGCAGACCCTGCCGTATCAAGGCTATCTTTCTCGCGTTATATTGCTGCCAGCAATTCTCCGCGCTCGCCAAGTGGCTTTGAATAGGCTGAGGCAAGGTTTCGACCGCCTTCTTCCATTGCTCAATTTCGACGGAGGCAATCTCAAGCGCCGATTGTTTCCCTGCCGTGTTATATTGAGCCGCCAAATCAGCGTTACGGTTCTTCTCGTTCGCTTCACGCATCTTCAACGCATGGCCCGCAAGCTCATTTTGTAGGAGCAAGGGGATAATCGCTTGCGATGTGACGCTACTGATCATCAGGATCAATCCCACTCGAATGACCGCATAGCTAGACGCTTTGATGGAACCCCATAATCCTGGCCGCTTAGTATCCAGAAAGTAAACGAAGCTCGAATCGAACACGCAGACCAGAATGACCCCCAAAATGGCGCAGAATGCTGCTACGGCATATCTCACCGATGAATCCATGCCACCAGAAAAAGTCCAGCCGGCAATCGCCCAATTCAAGGCTGCGAAAATTGCGGCAACTGAAACGCCCGACCCAATACGCAGAATGCGCACGATATCTTGCGATCCTTCCACTTCCGTCGGGGAGTATCCTCCCAAGCGACAAAGCAATTTCTCACACCGGTTAAAACAGCTCATCGGAGTCTCTCCTGAGGGTTGGAATGACAAGCCGATTTTCCACAGTGTGGACTGTGCCGGTCCATGACGGAAATCGAGAGCGGAAAGACGGAAATCGAGAATGATGCCGGGTCAGCGCATGGCATGACGGCAGCCGTTTTGGCCAGAGTTCAAGGATAGCCCCCCGTCCGTGGGTCGGAGAGGGGACGGGGATGAGGGGAGGCTATTTCCAGCAAAGACCTTATACCGTTTCCCGATAGGTTTTATCTTTTTCAGATCAAAAACCATACTGTTCGTCATACCCGCGAAAGCGGGTATCCAGTTTTTCAGCGGCTGGCCTGGATTCCCGCATTCGCGGGAATGACGAAAACTTATTCAGAATTGGTATTACCTATATCTCGTTCCCACGCTCCAGCGTGGGAATGCCGCTCGGGCCGCTCCAGCGGCCCACGATGCCGGAGCATCGCGATGGCTGGGGCTCCCACGCTGGAGCGTGGGAGCCAGGCCGGGTAACTTCATTTTTGGAAATCGCTGGATTGTTCAAGCAGCAAAATGCCGGGTTTCCGCTTCGCTTTAACCCGGCTTGCAAGGTGACTACAAGTCGTCGATTCAATGATTCTCTGGCGATTGTTCTTCCATAATCACTTCGCCTTCAATGATCGAGGGAGAGTTTTCCTTTCGAGCAGATTTCATCTCTCGAACATCGTTTTCGATGGCTTGCAGCTTGGACAGGGTTTCAGCCGATCCGCGTAAAAAATGCTGCATCGCGCTCTCGATCTGCTGGGAGGGTCCGCCACAGCAATCAAACGGTTGTGGTTTCGAGGATTGCATGGCCATCGCCTCGGTCATCTCCCGAAGCACCTGTTGCTCGTGGTCGATTATTTTCATCATCAGCTTGACGCTCATCGTTCTGTCCTCTACTTGATTTGATCTTTCGCGTTCGCGATGCCATTGATTCCGGACTCAAACAGGGATTGAACAGCTTCCTTGGCCATGCCGGTGCATTTCATGGCTTGCTCGTTGTCATATTGAGCCAAGTATCGAATGGCATTGATCATCTCATTCGCCTCATCTGGAGAAATCAAGCCTTGATTAAGCCGTTCCATCACGGCATCAACACAGTCGGCTAAATTTCTCTGGTTGGCGAGAAGTTCCGCGACGCAAGCGGCAGTAAGCTGTTGCTGCACCGTGGCCGTCGCGGTCTTTAGGTTGGTGCCTAGAGCACCAATCGTCGGCATGGCTTTTGAGGCTATACTTGCTCTGAGAGCCGCCTCCACGACGGTAATGGTAGTAATCGCCGTGTTCGCCTTTGCCCTGATGAACCGGCCCTCGGCATCGACGAGAGCGTCTTGGGTAATTTCCGTCAGTCTCTTATTAGCCTTCCATCGCCCGAGAAGGCCGGCCTCATTTCGAAGTTCCACCAATTCCTTTCGGCAGTCAGGCACCTGGTTTTGAATCTGAAGATCTTTCTTGCCAAAGCCAAAATAATTTTTCATGACGCTAGGCTCCGATGACGATCATTGAACAACTCGCTTCATGGCGACACGGTCTTGGACAATAAAAACGCTATAGAGACGTAGATTCGCGGGCGACCTCCAGATCAATTCTTCCAGTTGGACCATCGGGATTGCCAAGCTATTGATAGCATTGGGCGATCCCATCATTTCGATCAGCCGGCCACGGCTATCGCCAATCGCGATGGCGGCAAACGGTTTCTCGTACAAATCGAGTTTCGCGGGCAGATCATTGCAGCCAGTGGCGGCCAAAGCCAAAACACAGCCGATCAAGAGTGGTGAACGCATCCTGAATCCTCCATTCGTCAGTTCCCGAACATTAGATCAAAGGCGGAATTTTTTTGAAAAGACGGAAATTAGGGGCAATTTCCATCCGGCATCTCTGTTTCCGTCTTCGGTTCCGCCATCTTGGGATTAATGGCGAGGGATTCCGATTCTGACAGGCGATAGTCACGATCAACCAACTCGACCAGGAAACAGAGTTCTTCGGCTTCACGTTCCGTGATCAAGCCCAGCGCCAAATTCGCTTGAATCGTTTGCATTTCGGGGATCATGGCGGTTGCTCCCGGTGGAAAATCGTGGTGAGAATTTTCCACGGCGAGGACCGCGCTCGTCCATAACGGAAAATCGAGGATAAAAGACGGAAATCGAGAGATTGGTTCAGGAACCAGCGTGACGGCAGCCGCTTTTGCTGGGATTCAAGGATAGCCCCTCGTCCGCTGGCGGGAGAGGGGTTGGAGATGAAGGATTTTTTCGAAGGGAAAAACGCCGGATTTCCGCTTTGGTTTAATCCGGTTTACGAGTCAAAAATCAATATCCGTTAAAATTCATATCAGGGCTTATATAGCACAGCCACCACGTGCGCGGTCGTTTCGTCTTTTGGATCAAGGACCATTCTAATCTTTACTACGCACGACAGATACTCGCTTTCGGAAAGAGAGTTGTCTGATCCTGGCATAAAGTAATAACCATCGGCCGGTTTTTCAAATTCATTATCACAGCTATAAGATTCGATATAATGAAAAGAGAGTTCTTGTTTATTGATATCGAAGAAGTGAAATTTTAATTCGATAACGCTCTCCGGCAAACTGCGACTTTCGTTTGGGATCACGATGTGCAGCGACCTGAACTCATGAACGCTATCGGGTTCTTTCGGGCATCTTCGGTTTATAAAAGTCCGTATATCACTAACATCAGATAGATTGCTTGCGAAGCGAGTCGTTGAGCCATCCCGAGTCGTTGGGCCACCCTCTCCATTACGAATGGCTTCTATAGTTTCGTCAAGAATTTGCTGGATGCGTTGGATGTTTAACATGGTGGCGCCTTTTAAAATAAGATGCAATAGATCTGTCCGAAAGATTTCCTCCTCTTTTGCCAATGGATTACAACAATTTTTTTCCAAAATCGCCTGCTCCGCCGCCGCACAGAAGATGAAAAGAGCAGCGGCATTCTTGCAGCCGCCTTTTTCAAAATCAAGCTCCTCTTTCTCTTTAGTCTCTCTATGTTGGGTTTCCTTTAGAAAATCTTCATTCCGAAAATCAACACCTGTACCTATGTTAAGGCGCGTCGCTTCCTTGTTAGCAACATCGTAACTAAAAGATAATCCAAAAATGTTCGTCATGAAGCGCGGACCAGACAGGATCGGGTTCTTATTAAATTTTTCCTGATCGCTGAATCGCAAAGCGGCATTCCCATCAAATAGTTCTCTTGAAGGCTTGCAGTATTTCTTATAGGCAGTTTTCATGTAATATTCATGTTGAGCTTCTGTAATAGTCTTTTTCGATGGTAGATCACTAGAAATTGGTTTCAATTGATCTACAGTGATGTTATTTCTAATAATTTCTTGACCAAGAAGAAACGCATAGCAATGAAAAAACCATCTTCTTGCATGATTGCGCATCGTTTTGGCTGCGCTGCCTGTAAATTCAGCGTTATAATAATTGGCGCAATGCTTTGGAAAAGCTTCCTGATTTATTTCAGTACGTTGAAGAAGTCGAATAATTTCATAAAAAAATGTGACGGGCAAATCATGCTTTTTTGCGTCAGGCATTTTTTTTGGGTCAGACGGTTTGTAGTTGTGCGGAAATGGTGTTAATCGACCTGTTTTGTCGAACAGATATTCCCGCCGAATTTTCGGCCATGAATTATCGTTTTCTGGCCACTCCAACGCCGTGTGAACCGGCGAACCGTAGTAATCGCGTCCATTAGCGTAGTTATTCGGATCGGGTTTGATCGCGGCGGCGATGCGGCCAAGAATCGAGATGCTGGAATCGGCGGGCATGGCGTTTTCTCCCATTATTCGAAGTGGCGGGTCGTGCGATTTCAGGGCCTAGCCATCGGCGGGCGGATGGCCGGTCGAGCCGAAGCCCAAGGCGAAATGGCCGATATAGCGGAACGTGAACCGGGCGCGGCGGTCGAGAATCCGGGCGGCGAGTGGCTCGGCGGCGGCCTGGGCGGCCTCCAAGTCCCTCTCGCACCACCATGCGTCAAGCTGCTTTTGCCAGCTTTCGAGCGTGCCGGGCGATTCGTCGGCGTCTTCGTGCAGGCCGCTCAACGTCTTCCGCAGAAGCTCCTTGCGCTCTGTCTGGCAGTCGTCGGTTTCGATCCACTCCACCAGCAAGTCGCGCAGATGGCCAGCCAGCAGGGGTCGCGCCCGCTCCACGGCGGCGGCGGGCCAGTCTCCGGTCAGGAAAGCATTTCGGGCGCGGATCAGCGCCTCTTCGGGGTCGGCACAGTCGCGCCAGATCGAGTGATACAGCAGCGCAAACAGCGCCGCGCCCAAGTCGTCCACCGGTACGCTCCACCCCACCAGATAGCGCGCGCCGCGCAGCAGGCCGGCGCTGATCAGTCCCAGCGGTTCGCCGTTGACCTCGAGGGTTCGCCCCACGACGCAACTGGAGAGGTAGAGGGACAGGAGGTGCGGAAGCGAGGCGCTCCACAATTCGCCGAATCCCACATGGCGCGGCTCCGCGCCCTCGCGCCCCACCCAAATCCGCGCCGCGCCGGGGATGGCCGCGTCGCTGTCGCCGTGCCCGGCGAGGGCGATGAAGGCGGGACGCGGCTCGAATTTTTGGTCCAGCCCGGCGAGGGACCGTGCGGCGTCCTCCCAGATGGCCCGCATCCCGCGCTCCTCCAAGGGCATGTGGAGTAGTTCCTTATCGCTATGGGGCGCGGCGTAGGTCAGCGCGCCCAGCGGGGCGGCGGCGGTCGGGCGAAGCGGCGTGGGGTCGGGCGCCCGGTCCAGCGCCTGCCGCACGAACCAGGGCGCGGGCGCGAGCCGGCAGCGCCAGTCCGGCGGGGCGCTGGCCTGCCAGGGCAGACCGTGCAGATCGCCGGTGGGGAGCAACCAAACGGTTTTCGCCCCGTCGCCCAAGACGCCTTGGATCGGTTGCCAGAACTGCTCGGCCAGCGTCTCGGTCAGCGCCTCGGCTTGGGCGTCCACCGGCTCTTGCGGCGCGGCGCTGGCGCTTCCGCTCGCGCCCAAGGCTCGCGCGTCCGCACCGGGGCCGTCGCGCAGCGCGCGCCCTCTACCTTTCAGGGCGCGTGTGATGTCATCCAGCCGCGCGGTCCAAGCCGACCCTCCTTCCATCAGCACCGCGTGGCCGCCGTCGCGGGTCAGCACCACCACGAGATTCGCGGGCGGCTCTTGGACTTGAACCAACAACAGCAGCGCCGCTTGCGGTGGGAGCTTTTGCCGCAGCCCGACGCCGTCGAACAGACCCACACCCAGATCGGGCAAGAGGCCCTGTTCCCGCAGCGTCTGTTCCAGCTTGTCGAGCTTGCCGCGCAGGGCGGTGTATTCGTTATACAGCATCTGGTATTGCTGGCCCGCATCCTCGTCGCTGCCACGACCGCTCGCAGTCCCTTCCCTGCCGGGTCCAGCCCCGGTATTGAGCAGGATTTCCAGTTCGGCGAACCGGCGAATGGCCTCGCGGTATTCGCGCAGCGCGGCGGGGTCGTCTTCCCGCGCGGCGCGGCGCAGCAGGTCCGCTTGCGCCAGCTTCGCCAGGCGCTGGGCGCGCGCCGTCCCGATCACGGTCAAGGCCAAATCCCATACTTTTTGGTCGAGGGCGGCGTTGAGCAGAACGGTGAACGCCTGCTCCGCTAAGGGATAGAACTGCTCCAAATTTTCGGGTGTGACACCGCCCAGGGCGCGGGCGACCTGCTGCGCCAACCGCTCGACCCGCGCCGCAAAACCGGCGACCATTCGGGTTCGATGAATCAGGGTGGCGAGGCGGGGCGCGGTGTCGAGGGCGACCGCCGGCATCGCTTCAGCCCCCTCCCACACCGCCAAAGCGCGATCAAGGTGGGAAATGGCGGTTTCCAGCCCGTCCACCATATCCGCGCAAGCCGTCGCCGTGTTGATTAATGTGACGACCAAGTCTGGGCGGTGCTGCGGCTGGCCTTCGTTGATCAGCACTTGGAGAAGTTCAGCGGCCTCCTCAAAGCGGGCGAGAGCTTCTCCAGGGCGATTCAGGGTGTAGAGAGCGATACCATTGTTCACTAAGGCAAGGGCCAAGCCCAAGCGGTACTGTGGCTGGCCTTCGCCGATCGTGTCTCGGAAAATCTTGGCAGCCTCCTCAAAGCGGGCGAGGGCTTCTCCGGGGCGATTAAGGTCGCTAAGGGCGACCCCCCCATTCATCCGGATCGCGGCCAAGACCAGGCGGTGCAGCGGCTGGGCTTCGTTGATCAGCGATTGGAGAAGTTCAGCGGCCTCCTCAAAGCAGGCGAGAGCTTCTCTGGGGCGCTTCAGGGCGTAGAAAGTAGTGCCTTCGCTTCCTAGGTGGGAGGCCAAGTCTAAGCGGTATCGCGGGTCTTTGCCGCTCAGGTCTCGGAAAATCTCAGCGGCCTTCTCGTGGCGAGTAAGTGCTTCCTTTCTGCGATTTAGAGCGAGGAGGGCGTTACCCCATGCAGTCAGGGCGTGGGCTAAGCCTAGGAGATGGTATTGTGCTCGCTCGGCCTCGATCAAAGTGTGGTAAATCCCGGCGGACTCCTCAAAGCGAGCGAGGGCTTCCTCGTGGCGGTCTAGTGCGTAGAGGGCGGTACCCTCATGTATGAGGGTGAAGGCCAATTCTGGGTGGTGTTGCGGCTGGCCTTCGTTGATCATCGCTCGGAGAAGCTCAGTGGCCTTCTCAAAGTGGGCGAGGGCTTCCTTGGGATACTTCAGGGCACGGAGGGCGATACCCTCGTTCCCGAAAGCCGCAGCCAAGTTGGAAAGATACTGGAATTGGTTGTCTTTGATGAGGTCGTGATAAAGCACCTCCGCTTGCTCGAAAGCAGCGAATGCACCCTGTAGGTCGCCTGCTTCAAGGCGCTGCATACCCTCATCAAACCATCTCTCCGCCTTCGTCGAACGCTTCATTCTCCCAACCTCCCACAGGCTAACTGATTGAAAAAACACCCTCACCCCTGCCCCTCTCCCGCTTGCGGGCGAGGGGTTCTTGCACAGCCTATCAACCGCCGACCATCCGCTGGGCGCCGTCGTGAGTCAGATCGTTCGGCGCATCGAGCATCAACAAATCGCTCCAAACCTTTTTCAATTGACGCCGAAGCCGCTTCACGCACCGCCGCCGTTCGCGACAACAAAGACAACAGCTATCTTCCACCGCGATCTCATCGCCGATTTGTCTGACAGATTGTTCGTTCATGTTCAAGCCCTCTGAAATTATCCGGGGAAGTCCCGGCATGAGGCCCACGATAGAGCGGCTCAAACCTGGATGGAATGACGGAAATTAAGAGACTGTCGAAAAACTCTTCATTGATTTTTAAGAAAAATTTTTCCTGGGCTAGGCCATATCCTACTGTGTAGGCCAAAAACCGGCTGAAAGCCCGAATCGACAGTCATATAAATCAAGGAGTTAGTTTTTGCACAGGCTCTAAAGCGCATTTCCGCAAAAATCGGCTCGCCGGCCCGGCGAAGTCTACCCATGCCCAGACCTGAAAACGCCTTTCAACCGCCGTTTGGAAGAAATCGGCGGGGAAGAAGGGAACAGCTTGACGACTATACGCCTTGGGCGCATAGTCGGCGCATGT
>CALGOO010000077.1 GCA_937960715.1 uncultured Candidatus Competibacteraceae bacterium | reverse complement strand
GGCTGGGGGTGAGGGGGTTCCTATACCCCGCGCGGCGAACCAGGCGCGGGCGGCCCGTTCGTCCCGCTGAATTTGCGCTTGCAAGGCCGCCAGGGATTCAAAGCGTCGTTCCGGACGAAGATAATGCAGGAAATCCACCTTGACGTGCCGGCCGTAGAGATCGCCCTGAAAATCGAGCAGATGCACTTCCAGGCGCTCGCGCTCGCCCTCGACCGTCGGGCGGCGACCGACGTTGGCGATGCCGGGCCACGATCGTAGACCAGGACCGCTCATCAGCACGGCGTAAACGCCGTAAACCGGAGTGACGCGGCGATGCGGATGGATGTTGGCGGTGGGAAAGCCGAGGGTGCGACCGCGACGGTCGCCATGCGCTACCCGCCCGCACAGGTCGTAGGGCCGGCCCAACAGCCGCGCCGCCAGTTCCAGATCGCCCTGGGCCAGCGCCTGGCGGACGCGGGTGCTACTGACCCGTTCGCCGTCCAGAATGTAGCTGTGATTGTCCGCCACCTCGAACCCGTGGCGCTGGCCGGCTTCGACCAGCATCGCGAAATCGCCGGCGCGGCGATGACCAAAGCGAAAATCGTCGCCGATGACCAGATAGTGGACGCCCAGCCGCTGGACCAGCAAATCCTCGATGAACCGTTCCGCCGGCAGCGCCGCCAACCGGTGGTCGAATTCCAGGCACAACACCCGCTCGACGCCAAGGTCGTCCAGCGCCAGCAGCTTTTCCCGCAGGCGCATCAACCGGGCGGGCGGCGCGTGGGGACCGGCGAAGAATTCCTGGGGCTGGGGCTCGAAGGTGATCACCAGTTGGGGCAGGCGCAGGCGCGCGGCCTGTGTGGCCAGTTGGGCGAGAATCGCCTGATGGCCGAGATGCACGCCATCGAAATTGCCGATCGTGGCGACGCAGCCCCGGTGGCGAGAGCGCAAGTTGTGTTGGCCGCGAATCAGTTCCATGCCGGTTTTAAAAGGGAGTGGCGAACGAAAGGCGGCATTATAGGGATAATCGGCGATTTCTTGACACCATGCCGGCGCGCTGGCGCGGAATGTCGGTTCGTCGCCCCGTTCGGCGACGGGCGCGCGAACTACCAAAAAGCTCTTTTGAAATCGTCCCTGAGTTTTCGCAATCCTTGTTTGAAGGCGCCGGCTTCGGACACCGGCTGATTCGGCCAATTGGCCCGGTTTCCAACGCTGGCGTCTTGATTGGGCCCATTGGCGCGGGTTCCGGCAACGCCTTTTGGCGCCGGTTTGTTCGGCCGCTGATTGACCGCCACGACGCGGGGCGCGCGCGGCGGGGTTTTTTGCGCGGGAGGTTGAGCCGCCTGGCTGGCTTGAAGGGTTTGGGTCGGGGGTGGACCGCCAGGAACGGTCGGGCCATTCGGTTGCGGCTCCAGCTTTAGCACCATGCTGACATCCGCGTCCGCGATCGTGATCATGTTGTGCTCGGTTCGGTAACCCGGACAGGCGATTTCAAGTTGATAGGCGCCTGCCTCCAGTTTCATCCCCGGCTGATAGGGTTTCCGGATATTCCGCGGGTTGACCAGGTGGATTTGGGATTCGGGTGGCTCGACATCGATCGTGAGCGCATAAAGGGTCTTTTCCAGGGCGATCAGCAGGTTGACGTCATTGTCGGCGATTTTCACGCTGGCTTTCCGCGTGACGTGGCCGGGATGGCTCACTTCAATTTCATAGGCGCCGGCCGGCAACCGTATCCCCGCCTGATAGGGTTGGCCAACATTCAACAATCTGACGATGGCGTCGGCGGGTTCGGTCTTGACCGTCAAGGCGCGCCAGGATTGCGGCGAGGAAACCGGCGTGGTCGTGACCGCCATCGCCAGTTGGCCGAGTTTGACCTGGACCGCGTCGATATCCCGATCCTCGATCTCGCCACTGCGCAGGACGGTGCCGGTGCGGGTGTCGATCAGGCGGGCCGTGACCCGGACTCGCTCCCCCAGGCGGCTGACCGTGCCGGTCACGACGCCATGAATGCCGTACAGCTTTCCCAGTTGCATGGCCGTTTCGGCATCGACGGGGCCAATCGAGCCAAAGGGGTTGTTTTTGGCCATCCTGGCGATAGCGCTCAGGGACAGGCGATCCTTGAGCGCGAAATAGCCCAGGCTGGCGATGGCCGAGGTGATGGAATCGGCGATGATCGCGCCGGCCTGCGGATCCAGATCACCGCCGCGAACCGCGAATTCAACCACCGCGATCGTTTTTTTCGATTCCGATGGCCTGGCGGCCCACGCCGGTTGAATGATAAGCCCGGCGATCAGCCAGCAGCCCATGAAGATGATCGCGCCAAGTCTTTTCAGAACACGCAGGTCGTTCATCATTCGCGTCTCGATCAATCCGCCTGAAGGCTACCCCGGGCCGGCAAGCCGACGTCTCCCGGCCACTCCCACAATTCGCGCGGGTAGTCGCGGTACAGTTCCCGGAACGCCCGCTGGTAATGCCAGTCGGCATGGACAATCCGCGCCAGTTCCCACGGACGGGTCAGATGGCGCTCGACCCGCAGCGGATTGCGCCGGCCCGCTTCGCCGATCTGCCGCGCCAGCAGGGCGCTGAACTCGCGCAACGGCAGCGCGGTGGGCGTGAGCGGATGCATGCAGTCGTGCAGGTCGTAGGCATCGCCACACCAGAACGCCGGCCGCGCCGCTTCGTAGTCCGGCGTGCCGGGCGACGGGGTGCAGACGGTGAAGCTGCATTGCGCCGGGGGCATGGCGCCGACGTAAGCGCGCAGGCGCTGGAACTCGGCGTGGCCGTATTCCGAGCGGACCATGAACGCGGCGTGGCAAGCGATGCCCAGCCGGCGCAGCGTGTCGTGGGCGCGCTCGTTGTGCGCCACCGTGCCGCCCTTGCGCGCCGCCTTCAATTCCTGGTTGGTGGCGAACTCGAAGCCGACGAACACGCCATCCAAACCAATTTCGCGCCAGCGCCGCAACAGTTCCGGTGAATGTAGCACAGTCGTGGCGCGCGCCCAAGCGAAGTAACGTTTCTTGACGCCGCGCCGCGCCAGCGCCTCGGCCAATTCGAAGCCGTAAGCCTCGTCAATGAAATTTTCGTCATCCGAAAAGTAGACGTGATCGGCCTCGATCCGCGCCAGATCCTCGGCGACCATCTCGGCCGGGCGTGGTCGATGCTCGCCGCCGCACAGGAGCGGCACGATGCAAAACGAACAGACCATCTTGCAGCCGTAGGAGGTGCGCGCCATCGCCACCGGTGGCAGCAGAGCCTGCCAGTCGCGCGGGTTCTCGCACACCCAGATGCAGTAATAGCGACGAGGGTCCCACAGATCGCGGCGCGGGATCGGGATGGTGGCGGGGTCGGGATAACGGGGCCAGGTCTTGGCGGCTTCCGCGTCGAAGCGCTCGCCGGCGAACAGCAGGTTGGCGATATTCTCGGGCTCCTCACCCCGCGCCAGCGCCGTCACCAGGGCGCGAAACGGCGCGCAGCCCTCGCCGCGCACGATGTAATCGATAGCGGGGATATTGCAGTCGACGGGAGCCACGGTGGCGTGATGACCACCGACCACGACCCGGGCCTGCGGCAGCAACTGCCGTGCCGTGCCCGCCAGCCGTTTCATGATTCCCGACTCGTGGGTGTAAGCGGTAAAGCCCACCAGGTCGGGCCGAAACCGGGCCAGCTCGCGCTGGAAAACATGGTCGGCGAACCGGTACAGCCGTAGATCGAGCACCCGCACCTCGTGTCCCGCCGGAAGCGCGGCGGCCAGATAACCGAACTCCAGGGGTTCCAGGCGCTGGAAACGTTCGAGACCCCGCACGGTTGGAAGCTGAGCCTTGGGCTTGACGAGCAGAATGCGCATGGGACTGTCCTCCATCGTTTACGGCATTCGCCGCCACTCGAAGCCGACCAGATTGCGCTCGGCGCGGCTGAACTCCATCCCGATCAGGGTCACCGGCTGGCCGGCGTACTTCTGGTGATAGCCGCGCGCCTGGATTTGTTCCAGCGCCCGGCCCGGTTCGCTCAGTTCCACCACCTTGAATTCCAGCAGCCAGACGCGACCGGCCCATTGGATGATCAGGTCGATGCGGCCGTGGTTGGTGACATCTTCGGGAATCACGGTCAACCCCAGGGCGGCGAAGTAGCAGTAGACCAGGGAGGCCCAGTAGCCTTCGTAGTCGGCGATGGCGTTGCGCCGGTGCCAGTCGTGGGGCAGGGCGGCGAAGAAGGCGTGGAACGCGGCGCGCAGGGCGTCCGGGTCGTCGGTGTCCAGGGCGTTGAAAATCCGGTTCTGGGTCTGTTCCCGACGCTGGAGATCGGGCGCCAGTTGGTTGAGCAGGACCTCGTTCAGGCTCATCCGCACTTCCCGATTGGGATAGCCGAGCCGGTATTTAATCCGCCCCGCCTGGCGAAGCTGTTGGCGCAGGGTGAGATAGCCCGTCTGGAACAGCAGGGTCTCCGGTTCGATGAAGCCCACGTCGAAACTGCTCAGCAGGGTTTCGCCGACTTCCAAATCGTCCAGCGTGGCCAGGGGATAGCGCCGCTCCTTAAGCAGGTTGATCAGGAAGGTCGGGGTGCCGGTCTCGAACCAATAGCTGCGAAATTGGCGGTTGCGCAAATACAGCAGAATGTCAAACGGGTTGTAGACCGACTCGCCAAGGAAGTTGTAGCCGTTGTACCACTGCCGCAGTTCCGCTAAATCCACCCCTTCCAGCCACGCCGCAAACGTGCCTTCCAGCTCGGTCTGGGTGTAGCCGCACACCGTAGCGAACCGCTCGTCCAGCGTGAGATCCTCCAGGTTGTTCAGCCCGGAGAACAGCGAGACCTTGGAGAATTTGCTTACCCCCGTGAGCAGCACGAAGCGCAGCCGGGCGTCCTGGCTCTTGAGCACCGAGTAGAGGTTGCGCAGGCCCTCGCGCAGTTCCAGCGCCCGCTCCGGCTGGTGCAGATGATCCAGAATCGGCTTGTCGTATTCGTCCACCAGCACCACCACCCGCTCGCCGGTCGCGGCGTGGAGCGCGCGGATCAGACCGTGCAGGCGCAGGTGAATGTACGGATTGGCGGGTAGCGTTACTCCGTGCGCGGCGGCGCATTCTTCCAGTTGCACCGCAATCGATGCGGCCAGCGAATCCACATCGCTCAGGATTCCCTCGCCGAAATCCAGCACGATCACGGGATGGCGGCGGTTCCAGTCCCAATGATTTTCCAGGTGTAGCCCGGCGAATAGCTCGCGCTCGCCGGCGAACGCGGCGGCCAGGGTGCTGACCAGCAGGCTCTTGCCGAAGCGGCGGGGCCGGGCCAGGAAGTAGTACTTGCCTTCGTCGGCCAACCGCGCCACCAGCGGGGTCTTGTCCACGTAGCAGTAACCTTCCTCGCGGATTTCCCGGAAGGTCTGGATGCCGATCGGGAGTTTGCGCATGGTCGCCATCACCCTGTTTGTCGCGGCGTTCCCGAGTTAGGGATTGTCGAAAAACTCTTCATTGATTTTTCTGAAAAATTTTCCATGAGGCGGCCCTTGTTCGGCTGGATCAACCAAAAATCGGTTGGAAGCGATATCTACATCCATATTAATCAATAAGTTATTTTTTTGACAGCCTTTGAGGAAGATCGCCATGCGATACGCTCAAATCATCAGCACTGGAAGTTATGTCCCGGAACGGGTGATGACCAACGCCGACTTCGACCGACTGCTGGGCGAGTCGGTCGGCGACTGGCTGGTGGAAAATGTCGGTATCCGCGAACGCTGCTTCATGACCGACGATCAGGTCACGTCCGATTTGGCGGTCGCCGCCGGGCGCGCGGCGCTGGAACGGGCTGGGCTGGAGCCAGACGCGCTTGACCGGATCATCGTTGCCACCGACACGCCGGATTACCTCAGTCCAGCCACGGCGGTGGTGGTGCAGGCCAAACTGGGCGCGCGGCGGGCTGGCGTGTTCGATCTGAACGCGGCCTGCGCTGGCTGGGTCACCGCCTTGGACGTGGCGGCCAGAATCGTTGTTACCGAACCCGAGGAACGGTTCGTGCTGGTGATCGGCGCGTATGGCATGAGCCGGTTTCTCGACTGGGCCGACAAGAAAACCGCCACCCTGTTCGCCGACGGCGCGGGCGCGGTCCTCGTGGGCGCCGGCTCGCAACCGGGGTGGCTGGCCACCGCTACCGCCGCCAACGGTGAATATCACGACGCGCTGGGCATCTACACCGGCGGAACGTATCGGCCCGCCACCGCCGCCAACGTCGCCCGGCACGGGCCCCCCATGGTGCGGTTCGTGCGCAAGTTTCCGCCCACCTTCAATGTCGAGCAATGGCCGCCGCTGATCGAGCGCCTGCTGGCCAGGGCCAGCGCCGCGACCGGAACCCGGTTGGGACCGGACGATGTGGACCACTACTATTTCACCCAGGTCAACTTGCGCGTCATCGAAGCGACCATGGCGGCGCTGGGGCAGCCGCTCGCCAAAACTCACTGGATCATGGACAAGTGGGGCTACACCGGCTCGGCTTGCATTCCCATGGCCTTGGACGACGCCGTCGCTCAAGGCAAAGGCCCGAAACCGGGATCGCTGGCGCTATTCTGCGCCAGCGGCGGCGGCATCGCCCTGGCGGCTTCCCTGTGGCGATGGGCGGCGCGCGAGGCGTGAAGCGCGAGGCGTGAAGCGCGAACGCGGCGAGCTCATGCGGTCACCCGCCACTCGCATAGCGTTTGGCGGGTGACCGAACCGAACTTTCCGCGTGACTACCCCTGTCGCGCGGGAAGGGGCGCGTTCGCCTTTTCCCGCTCTACCAACCGGCTGGATTTCTGATAGTCTTAGTTCCCTTTGATCCTCTCTGTCCGCCTCCCGCCTCCGATCCATGACCCTGATTTCCCGCACCCGCGTCAAGATTTGCGGCGTCACCCGTCCCGAGGACGGCGTGGCCGCGGCCCAACTGGGCGCGGACGCCATCGGCCTGGTGTTTCATCCGCCCAGCCCTCGGTTCGTGGACGTGGAAACCGCGCGACGGATCGTCGCGGCGCTGCCGCCCTTCGTGGCCGTGGTTGGGCTGTTCATGAACGCGGAACCCGTGGCGGTGAAGTGTGTGATCGACCGTGCCCCGCCGCATCTGTTGCAATTTCACGGCGATGAGGATCCCGACTACTGCGTCTCGTTCGGTTTGCCTTACGTGAAGGCCGTGCCGATGGGCGCCAACGCCGATGTCCTGGATTACGAACGACGATTCGCCACGGCGGCCGGTCTGTTGCTGGACAGCCACGGCGGCGGCCAGATGGGCGGCACCGGCCAGGGCTTCGACTGGACCCGGATTCCCGCCGACCGGCGCAAGCCGCTGATCCTGGCTGGCGGGCTGCATCCCGGCAACGTCGCCGAGGCGATCCGCCAAGTCCGACCCTACGCGGTGGATGTCAGCAGCGGGGTGGAATCGGCCAAGGGCATCAAGGACGCCGAACTGATGCGCGCATTTCTACGAGGTGTGTATGACCGCGAAAGCCCTGCGTAACCCGGTGGACTTCAGTCAGTTCCCCGATCGCGCCGGCCATTTTGGCCGTTACGGCGGCCGATTCGTCGCCGAAACCCTGATGGAAGCCTTGCACGAACTGGACGATGCCTGGCGGGCCTATCGCAACGACCCCGAATTTCTGGCGGAACTGGACGTCGATCTGGCTCGCTACGTCGGCCGCCCTACCCCGCTCTATCACGCCGAGCGCTGGAGTCGGCGGCTCGGTGGCGCGCAAATCCACCTTAAGCGGGAGGACCTGAGTCACACCGGCGCGCACAAGATCAACAACACCGTTGGTCAGGCGCTGCTGGCCAAGCGGATGGGCAAGACCCGGCTGATCGCCGAGACCGGCGCTGGTCAGCACGGGGTCGCCTCCGCCACCGTCGCCGCCCGGCTGGGCATGGAATGCGTGGTCTACATGGGGTCGGAGGATATCCAGCGCCAGGCGCTGAACGTCTACCGGATGCGGCTGCTGGGCGCGACCGTCCAGCCGGTCACCTCGGGTTCGCGCACCCTCAAGGACGCCCTGAACGAAGCCTTGCGCGACTGGGTCACCAATGTGGATAACACCTTTTACATGATCGGCACGGTGGCCGGCCCGCATCCCTACCCGGTGATGGTGCGCGAGTTCCAGGCGGTCATCGGCCGCGAGGCGCGCGAGCAGATGTTGAGCGATTACGGCTGCCTGCCGGATGCCCTGGTCGCCTGTGTGGGTGGCGGTTCTAACGCCATCGGCTTGTTCCATTCGTTCCTGAACGACAGCGAAGTGGCGATCTACGGCGTCGAGGCCGCCGGTTCGGGCCTTGAAACCGGTCGTCACGCCGCCACGCTCTGCGCGGGCCGGCCCGGCGTGCTGCACGGCAACCGGACTTACCTGCTCAACGACGCCAACGGTCAGATCATCGAAACCCATTCGGTATCGGCTGGACTGGACTACCCCGGCGTCGGGCCGGAACACGCCTGGCTCAAGGACATCGGCCGGGCGCGCTACGTCGCCGTTACCGATGACGAGGCGCTGCGCGGCTTTCACGACCTGACCCGCATCGAGGGCATCATCCCGGCGCTGGAAAGCAGTCACGCCCTGGCCTACGTCACCCAACTGGCCCCGACGATGCGCCCCGATCAACATATCGTGGTCAATCTGTCCGGACGCGGCGACAAGGACATCTACACCGTCGCCCGGCTGGAAGGCATTCAACTGTGAACGAGTTGCAGCGCATGAACCGCATTGCCCACTGTTTCGCCGACTTGCGCCGCGCGGGTCGCAAGGCCCTGATCCCGTACATCACCGCCGGCGACCCGCGCCCGGAGTTGACCGTGCCGATGCTCCATGCCCTGGTGAAGGCCGGAGCGGACATCCTCGAATTGGGCGTGCCGTTTTCCGATCCGATGGCCGATGGTCCGGTCATCCAGAAGGCGTGCGAGCGGGCGCTGGCCCACGGCATGTCGCTGCGGCGGGTACTGGAGCAGGTGCGCGAATTCCGCCAGACCGACGCCGAAACGCCCGTGGTGCTGATGGGCTATCTCAATCCGATCGAAAGCATGGGCTACGACGCCTTCGTCGCCGGTGCCCACGCCGTCGGGGTGGACGGGGTGCTGACCGTGGACCTGCCGCCGGAGGAAGCCGCCGAACTGGCCGAGCCGCTCAGTGCCGCCGGCATCGCCCCCATCTTTTTGCTGGCCCCGACCAGTTCCGCCGCGCGCATCCGGCATACCGCCCAACTGGCGCGCGGCTATCTCTATTACGTCTCGCTGAAGGGCGTGACCGGTTCCGCCGCTCTCAACGTCGCCGAGGTGGCGGACAAGCTGGCCGAAATTCGCGCCTTGACCGACCTGCCGCTGGGCGTGGGTTTCGGCATCAAGGATCCGCCGACCGCAGCCGCCGTCGCCCAGGTCGCCGACGCCGTGGTGGTGGGCAGCGCGCTGGTCGCCAGGATGGGCGAACTGGCGGACGATCCCGAGCGGATGCTGCGGGAAGTCGGCGAACGGGTCAACGCCATGCGGAAAGCGATGGATTGTCCCGATCCGATTGAAGGCTAGATCGCCCCTAACCTCCGTTCTTCATTCCACCATCCCTGACCGTCCTTCATGAGCTGGTACGAAAAACTCGTTCCCACGCGGATTCGCACCGACGGCCGCAACAAGCATCAGATGCCCGAGGGGCTGTGGAGCAAGTGCGAGGAGTGCAACGCGGTATTGTACCGCGCCGAGCTGGAGCGCAACCTGCGAGTCTGTCCCAAGTGCGGCCACCACATGTACCTCAACGCCCGCCAGCGCCTGCACGGTTTTCTCGACGAGCAGGATCGGGTCGAAGTCGGCGGCGACATCGAGCCGACCGACTTCCTGAAATTCAAGGACGGCAAGAAATACCGGGATCGGCTGGCGCAGGCGCAGAAAACCAGCGAGGAAAAGGACGCGCTGGTGGTGATGCGTGGCTTGCTCAAGGGCATACCGGTGGTGGCCGCGGCGTTCGAGTTCGAATTCATGGCCGGATCGATGGGTTCGGTGGTCGGCGAGCGCTTCGTCCGCGCGGCCCAGACCGCTCTGCACGAGCACATTCCCTTCGTCTGCTTTTCCGCCAGCGGCGGGGCGCGAATGCAGGAGGCGCTGGTGTCGCTGATGCAGATGGCCAAGACCAGCGCGGCGCTGACCCGGCTGGCCGAGCATGGCGTACCCTATCTTTCGGTGCTGACCCATCCCACCACCGGCGGCGTGTCCGCCAGCCTGGCGATGCTGGGCGATGTCAACATCGCCGAGCCCAAGGCGCTGATTGGCTTTGCCGGACCACGGGTGATCGAGCAGACGGTGCGGGAAAAACTGCCGGAAGGGTTTCAGCGCAGCGAGTTTTTGCTGGAGCATGGCGCGATCGACCTGATCGTGGACCGGCGCGAACTGCGCGACCGGCTGGCTTCGCTGTTGGCGATGCTGACCGGCCGCTCCGCGTCGGCGGCATAAGCGCCAGCACGGCTTGATCTGGAGCGGCGATGCGGTTCACCACATTGAACGACTGGTTGCGCTGGCAGGAAACCCTGCATCCCAGGACCATCGAATTGGGCCTGGAGCGGGTGCGAACCGTGTTGCGCCGCCTGCGACCCAACGCGCCGCCCTTCGCGGTCGTCACGGTGGGTGGCACCAACGGCAAGGGTTCCAGCGTGGCGTTTTTGGACGCCATCCTGCGCGCCGCTGGCCATCGGGTCGGCGCCTATGTCTCGCCACACCTGCTGCGCTACAACGAACGCATTCAAGTGGATGGGGCCGAGGCGGATGACGAATCGTTGTGCCGGATGTTCGCTCGCATCGACGCGGTGCGCGGCGACGTTTCCCTGACCTATTTCGAGTTTGGGACCTTGGCGGCGCTGGAATGGTTTTGGGAAACCGGCGTCGATGTCGCGGTGCTGGAAGTGGGTCTCGGCGGACGGCTGGACGCGGTCAACGCGGTGGACGCCGACGCCGCGCTGGTGACCAGCGTCGCTCTCGACCATACCGACTGGCTGGGTCCGGATCGCGACAGCATCGGCCATGAAAAAGCCGGCATCTATCGCCCCGGGCGCCCAGCGGTTTGCGCCGATCCCGATCCGCCGCCACGGTTGCTGGAACACGCTCGCGCCATTGGCGCGCGATTGTTGCGAGTCGGTTCCGATTACGACTTTAGCCACGCGGGCGAGATCTGGCGCTGGCGGTCGGACGCGGCCTGGCTCGATGATTTGCCGCTCCCGGCCCTGGCCGGCGAACATCAACTGGGCAACGCCGCCGCCGCGCTGATGGTCTTGACCAGCCTAAGCGACCGACTGCCGGTTGACGCCGTCGCCATTCGCGCCGGACTGACGCGGGCGCGACTGCCCGGCCGGTTTCAGATCGTCCCCGGCCCGGTGGAATGGATTCTCGACGTTGCCCATAATCCCGCCGCCGCCGCCGTGCTGGCCAATCAGTTGAAAAACCGGACTTGCGCTGGGCGCACCTGGGCCATCATGGGTCTGTTGGCCGACAAGGACGCCGATGGCGTGATCGAGGCGTTGGCGGGGGGGGGGGAGGAGTGGCGTCCGGTCACGCTGACCG
>CALGOO010000076.1 GCA_937960715.1 uncultured Candidatus Competibacteraceae bacterium | reverse complement strand
GCATACGATATCTAGTACGGTCTCGTGGGCTCGGAGATGTGTATAAGAGACAGTTATAATGGCGCGCTTTCCGGCAGCGAGCGTTGCCGCCAATCGGAACCGTGTCCATGTTTCGTCCCCTCGAATTGTTCATCGGCTTGCGCTACACCCGCGCCAAACGCCGTAACCACTTTATTTCCTTCATTTCCCTGACCTCGATGCTGGGCATCGCGCTAGGCATCACCGCGCTGATCACCGTGTTGTCGGTGATGAACGGCTTTCAACAGGAGCTGCGGGGACGCATTCTGGCGATGACCGCCCACGCCACCCTCAGCCGCTGGGACGGACTGGTGGACGATTGGGCGGCGGTACGGGCGCAGGCGTTGCGCAATCCCGCGATCCGGGGCGGCGCCCCCTATATCCGGGGCGAGGCGATGTTCAACAATGCGTCGCTGGTCAGTGGCGCGTTGATCCAGGGCATTCTGCCAGCGGAGGAGCGGCAGGTGTCGGATATCGGCGGCAAGATGGTCCAGGGATCTTTGGAGGACCTGCGTCCCGGCGGGTTTGGCGTCGTGCTGGGCCTGGAACTGGCCAACGCGCTGGGCGTGGGGTTGGGCGACAAGGTGACGGTGATCACCCCGCGAGCCAACGTGACTCCGGCCGGCGTACTGCCGCGGCTGAAGCGCTTTCAGGTGGTGGGTCTGTTCAAGGCCGGCATGTACGAATACGACCGGGGGCTGGCGCTGGGGCACATCGCCGATGTGGGCAAACTGTTTCAGTATCCCGAAGGCGCGGTCAACGGGGTGCGGTTGCGACTCGACGATCTGTTTCAGGCGCCGCGTCTGGTCCGTCAACTCGCCAATCAGTTGCCGGAGGGCTATCTGGCGCGCGACTGGACCCAGGATCACGCCAGCTTCTTCCGGGCGGTACAGATCGAGAAGACCGCGATGTTCGTGATTCTGACCCTGATCGTGGCGGTGGCGGCGTTCAACATCGTCTCCGCCCTGGTGATGGTGGTGACCGACAAGCAGGCCGATATCGCCATCCTGCGCACTCTGGGAGCGACCCCTCTCAGCGTCATGGGCATCTTCATCGTCCAGGGCATCACCATCGGTCTGGTCGGCACCCTGCTGGGGTTGATCGGCGGGGTAGCGCTGGCGACCCACGTGGATGTGGTGGTGCCCTTCATCGAACGCACGTTCAGCACCAAGTTCATGCCCCCGGATGTCTATCTCATCAGCGATTTGCCGTCCCAGGTGCAATGGGGTGATGTGACGACCATCGGCCTGGTGGCGTTCGGGCTGGCGACGCTGGCGACCCTCTATCCCGCCTGGCGGGCGGCGCGGACCCAACCGGCGGAGGCGCTGCGCTATGAATGAGACGAATGAGGCGGCCCGGGTGGAGACGGCGGTGCTGGAATGCCGACAACTGGCCAAGACCTTTCGGCAAGGTGACGAACGGCTGGAGGTGTTGCGGGGCGTCGATTTCCAGGTGCGGCGCGGCCAGCGGCTGGCAATCATCGGCAGTTCCGGTTCCGGCAAGAGCACGCTGTTGCATTTGCTCGGGGGATTGGATACGCCGACCGCCGGTTCGGTATGGGTGGCGGGACAGGAATTGAGCCGGCTGGGCGACGCGAACCGGGGTCGGCTGCGCAACCGTTGTCTGGGTTTCATTTACCAGTTCCACCACCTGCTGCCGGAATTCACCGCGCTGGAAAACGTGGCGATGCCGCTGCTGATTCGCGGCGAAGCGCCGGTCAGGGCCAAGGGACGGGCGGCGGAACTGTTGGGGCGGGTCGGGTTAAGCCAGCGCCTGGCGCACAAGCCGGGCGAGCTGTCCGGCGGCGAGCGCCAACGGGCGGCGGTGGCGCGGGCCTTGATCACCGAGCCGGCCTGCGTGCTGGCCGACGAGCCGACCGGCAATCTCGACCGGCACAGCGCCGAACGGGTGTTCGAGCTGATGCTGGAACTGAACCGCGATTTGGGCACCAGCTTCGTCGTGGTCACCCACGATCCAGGACTGGCGGCCCGGATGGACGCGGTGTGGCGGTTGAGCGACGGGGTGTTGCAAGCGGAAGGTTGAGCCGCCGAGCGCCGCCGATGCGCCTCTCGGCCATTGCCTTCCTGGCCGGAATTCTGCTTTTGCAGACGTTGCCGGAACTGCCGACCCGAGTTTGGGTCTTGGCGCTGCCCATTGTTCTGGCACTGACGTTCGTGCCTGTTCTTCGGTTGCCCGCCTGGGGCGCGGCCGGGTTCCTGTGGGCGTTGCTCTTGGCCCCCCCGCTCCAGGTATTGCCGGCCGAGCTTGAAGGCGCCGAACTCTGGGTCGAGGGTTGGATCGCCAGTATTCCCGACCGCGAATGGCGCAATACCCGGTTCGAGTTCGTGGTCGACCAGGCCCGGCGCGGGGAACACCCCGCACCGCTGGCCGGTCAGCGCCTGCGGCTGGCGTGGTGGAACGACGGCGATGCCGGAACCGACGGGAACCCGGTGACGGAACGCCCGGCGTTGCGGACCGGCGACCGCTGGGGGTTCACGGCGCGGCTGAAGCGGCCGCGCGGCTTGCTCAATCCCGGCGGCTTCGACTACGAGCGTTATTTGTACGCCAAGGGTATCGTCGCCACCGGCACGATCCGTTCCCAGCCGCCACCGCGGCTGCTGACGCCATCCGATCGCTATCCGCTGGATCGCTATCGTCAGCGCGTGATGGATTCCTTCGAACGACGGCTGCCGGATAATCCCTACGTTGGCATTCTGGCCGCGCTGGCGGTCGGCGAGGATGGCGGCATTGCTCCCTGGCAGTGGGACGTGTTCAACCGCCTCGGCGTTGGCCACCTGATGTCGATTTCCGGCTCGCACATCGGCCTGGTCGCGGGGATTGTGTTCGGTCTGATCTGGGTCGGGTGGAGCCGAATTCCACCGTTGGCGTTGCGCTGGCCGGCCACTCGCGCGGCGGCGCTGGCGGCGCTTTTGGGAGCAGGTGGCTACACGCTGCTGTCCGGGTTGTCGGTTCCGGCGCAGCGTTCGTTTCTCATGGCGGCGGTGGCGATGGTCGCGCTGATGCTCCAGCGACCCGCCGCGCCCAGTCGCGTCCTGGCCCTGGCGCTCATGGTCGTGCTGGCGGTCGATCCGGGCGCACCGCTGCGAGTCGGCTTCTGGCTGTCGTTCGGCGCGGTGGCGGCGATTCTCTACAGCGTCAGCGGGCGCTGGCGCGAGCGTCGTCTGTTCGGCCAGACCGTCGGGTTGCAGCTTGACATCACCTTGGCGATGCTGCCGCCGACGCTGGTGTTTTTCCAGCAGTTTCCCCTGCTGTCGCCGCTGGCGAATCTGATCGCCATTCCCTGGGTCGGCTGCACGGTGTTGCCGCTGAGCCTGCTGGCGGCGCTGCTGGAACCGCTGGGCGACGCCGTCCAGGCCATCCCGCTGGAACTGGCGGCGCTGACCATGGACGGCTTGTGGCAAATCCTGCTCGGGCTGGATCGCCTGCCGGGCACAGTGTTGTCCCTGCCCGCGCCGCCGCTGTGGACCCTGGCGTTCGCCCTGCCCGGTCTGGCGCTGCTGCTCGCCCCGCGCGGCGCGCCGGGCCGCTGGCTGGGCCTGCCGTTGTGCTTGCCGTTGTTGTGGCCGCCGGCCAGCGCGCCGGAACCGGGCGGGTTCTGGTTCACCCTGCTGGACGCGGGCCAGGGGCTGGCGGCGGTGGTGCAGACCCAACGCCATGTGCTGGTCTACGACACCGGTCCGAAACTGGGAAACACGCTCGATGCTGGGCGCGCGGTGCTTGTTCCTTTCCTGCGCCAGCGGGGCGCAAGCCAGGTGGACACGCTGATCGTCAGCCACGCCGACGGCCAGCATACCGGCGGAGTGCGGTCGCTGCGGGAGCTGATGCCAGTGAAACGCATCCTCACCTCGGCTCCGGAGCAGACGCCGATCGACGGCGCCGAACCCTGTCAGGCGGGGCAGGGGTGGGAATGGGACGGGGTGCGGTTCCAAATGCTGCATCCGCCACCGACCGGTTTCAACGGCGACGATGCGTCCTGCGTCCTGAAGGTGGAAGGCGTCGCGGGCCGGGTACTGCTGCCGGGTGATATCGAAACCGCCGCCGAAACGGCGCTGGCGGCGACTCATGGCGCTGGGCTGGCGGCGGAAGTTCTGGTTGCGCCGCATCACGGTCATCGCAATCTCTCCACGCCCGCCTTCCTCGACGCGGCGCGGCCGCGCTACGTGCTGTTCTCGACCGGCCACCGCAATCGTTTCGGCTATCCGCGCCCCGAAACCGTGGCCCGCTATCAAGCCACTGGCGCCACGTTGTTGAACGCCTCCGACGAGGGCGCGCTCACCTTCCGGCTGGAACCCGGTCGGCCAATGGAACCAGAACGCTATCGGCGCGCGCATCGCCATTACTGGACCGCGCCGTGATGATCTTTAAAAATTTAATCCGGTACTGCTAGCCCCACGTAGCGCAGCAGTT
>CALGOO010000075.1 GCA_937960715.1 uncultured Candidatus Competibacteraceae bacterium | reverse complement strand
CGACCACACCGATCCGCAACCAATGCAGGAGAGCGCCATGAGCGATCAAAAGAAGCTGACCACCGCCGCCGGATGCCCCGTCGCCCACAACCAGAACGTGATGACCGCCGGACCGCGCGGCCCGCAACTGCTGCAAGATGTCTGGTTCCTGGAAAAACTCGCCCACTTCGACCGCGAAGTCATCCCCGAGCGACGGATGCACGCCAAAGGCTCCGGCGCTTACGGCACCTTCACCGTCACCGGCGACATCACCAAATACACGCGGGCGAAAATCTTTGCCCAAGTCGGCAAGAAAACCGAGCTGTTCGCCCGCTTCACCACCGTGGCCGGCGAGCGCGGCGCGGCGGATGCCGAGCGCGACATCCGCGGCTTCGCGGTGAAGTTCTACACCGAGGAAGGCAACTGGGACATGGTCGGCAACAACACGCCGGTGTTCTTCCTGCGCGATCCGCTCAAGTTCCCCGACCTCAACCACGCGGTCAAGCGCGATCCGCGCACCAACCTGCGCAGCGCCAAGAACAACTGGGATTTCTGGACCTCGCTGCCGGAGGCTCTGCACCAGATCACCATCGTCATGTCGGATCGGGGCATTCCGGCGACCTACCGCCACATGCACGGCTTCGGCAGCCACACCTTCAGCTTTATCAACGCGAAAAACGAGCGCTACTGGGTCAAGTTCCACTTCAAGTCGCAGCAGGGGATCAAGAACCTGACCGACGCCGAAGCCGAAGCGATCATCGGAAAAGACCGGGAGAGCCACCAGCGCGACCTGTACGACAGCATCGAACGGGGCGATTTCCCGAAATGGACGCTCAAGGTGCAGATCATGCCGGAAGCCGATGCCGCGAAAGTGCCCTACCATCCCTTCGACCTGACCAAGATCTGGCCCCACAAGGATTATCCGCTGATCGAAGTCGGCGTGATGGAACTGAACCGCAACCCGGAAAACTTTTTCGCGGAAGTGGAACAGTCGGCCTTCAATCCCGCCAACGTGGTGCCCGGCATCGGCTTCTCGCCGGACAAGATGTTGCAGGGACGGCTGTTCTCCTACGGCGACGCCCAACGCTATCGGCTGGGCGTGAATCACCATCTCATTCCGGTCAACGCGCCGCGCTGCCCGGTCCACAGCTATCACCGCGACGGCCTGATGCGAGTCGACGGCAATCACGGCGGCACCCTGGGCTACGAGCCGAACGACCAGGGCGAATGGGCCGAGCAGCCGGATTTCGCCGAGCCACCGCTGAGCCTGGAAGGCGCGGCCGACCACTGGAACCATAGGGAGGACGCGGATTACCACTCGCAACCGGGCGCGCTGTTCCGCCTGATGAATCCGGCCCAGCAGCAGGAACTGTTCGATAATACCGCGCGGTCCATCGGTGATGCACCGCGCGAGATCCAGATCCGGCATATCCGTCACTGCCTGAAGGCCGATCCCGCTTACGGCGCGGGTATCGCCAAGGCGCTGGGAATCGACTTGAGCGAAGTTCCCGCCTGAACGAAATCGCGGCCGACCACCGATTGCGGCGGTGGCACGATGGCACCACCGACGCAACCGGGACGACAATAGAGCAACTCGCCCATCCTTCGACTTGCTCGCCGAGCCACGCGCGCCACGGGCGCGGGTAGTAGTACTATTGACGGCCTTGGCCGAACAAATAGACGGGGGCTCGAAGCGGGATGGGGGTAGCCAGTTTAACACCCGAACGGATGACCGTTGGCGAACGCCGGGCGGCGTTCTGGCTGGCGGCCGTCTTTTCGCTGCGGATGCTGGGTTTGTTCATGATTCTGCCGGTGTTCGCGCTGTACGCCGAACACCTGCGCGGCAACACGCCGGCGCTGGCCGGCTTGGCTATCGGCATTTACGGCTTCAGCCAGGCGCTGTTTCAGATTCCGTTCGGCTTCCTGTCCGACCGTTACGGCCGCAAGCGGATGATTTACCTCGGCCTGCTGATCTTCGCCGCGGGTAGCGTGGTCGCGGCGCTGGCCGATTCGATTTACGGCGTGATCCTGGGCCGCGCTCTACAGGGCGGTGGGGCAGTGTCGGCGGCGGTGATGGCGCTGGCCGCCGATCTGACCCGCGAGGATCATCGGATCAAGGTCATGGCGGTGATCGGCGTGACCATCGGCGCCTCGTTCGCGGTCTCGATGATCCTGGGGCCGGTGCTGAACGGCTGGATCGGCGTGCCCGGTATCTTCTGGCTGACCGGCCTGTTCGCCCTGCTGAGCATCGCCGTGGTGCGGTTTCGGGTGCCTGATCCAGTGGAGAGTCGGATTCACCGCGACGCCGAACCCGTCGCTTCCCAATTCGGGCGGGTGCTGTTCGACGGTCAGTTGCTGCGGCTGAACTTCGGCATCTTCATTCTGCATCTGTTGCTGACCGCCACCTTTGTCGCGGTGCCGCTGGCCTTGCGCGACGCCGGCCTGCCGAGCGACCGGCACTGGGAGGTTTATCTCCCGGTGCTGCTGTTCTCGATGATGGTGATAGTTCCGTTCATCATCATCGCCGAAAAATATCGGCAACTGAAAGCGGTTTTCATCGGGGCGATTCTGACCTTGGCCTTGACCGAGTTCGGATTATTGAACCTGCACGACACGGTGTTGGAAATGGCGATGCTGGTGCTGGTCTTCTTTTCCGCGTTCAATCTGCTGGAAGCCACCTTGCCATCCCTGATCGCCAAGATGGCGCCGCCCGACGCCAAGGGCACCGCGATGGGCGTGTATTCCAGCAGCCAGTTTTTGGGGGCGTTCGCCGGTGGCGCGCTGGGCGGCTGGCTGCACGGCTTACTCGGCTTGAAAGGGGTTTTCGCTTTGGCGACTTTCGGCGCGCTGGCGTGGCTTCTCGTGGCCTGGACCATGGCGAATCCGCGCTATCTGAGCAGCTATCTGATCAACGTGGGCGCCATCGACGAAGTGGAGGCGCGACTGCTAGCTCTGCGACTGGGCGAGGTCCGGGGGGTGGCGGAAGCGGTGGTGGTCGCCGCCGAGGGCGTGGCCTATCTCAAGGTGGACCGGCGCGCGCTGGATGAGGCGGCGCTGCGGGCGTGCGCGGCGGTGGCCTGAACGGGCGGGCGCTGGCCGGTGGTCAGCCCCATTCGAAGCTCTGCACCACCACGATTCCCTCCCGCCCGGCCTGTTCCAGCAGTTCTGGGTGGGCGAAATGGGTCACCAGCAGGGGCACGAGCGGCGAGGTTTCCGCCGCCCGCGCCGCGTCCAGCTTGCGCTGAAGCTGAGCCAGCTTGCCGCGATCATCCAGGCGCATCACGCTCTCGCCGACGATCACCACATTCTCGCCGCCGCGCCGCGCCCGGGCGAAGAAGTTGATTTCCTCGCCATTGATCCAGGTTCGCACCAGGCGTTCGCTGATTTCCAGTTGATGCTGGGTCTTCAGGAACGCCGGCAGCATTCGGTAGGCCTCGTTCTCCAGGGCGTAGGCCATGGTGCGCGCCAGTCCGCCCACCTGGCTTCGGGTATTGTCGTGAGCGCGGCTCAGGCTGGCAATTTCCCGGGTGGTTTCCCGCTGCGCCTCGGCCAGTTCCTCCATCCGGACCGCCAGCGTATCCACCCGTTGCTCGGTCCGCTTCTGCGCCTCGGCCAGTTCCTCCATCCGGACCGCCAGGGTATCCACCCGTTGCTCGGTCCGCTTCTGCGCCTCGGCCAATTCCTCCACCCGCTGCTCGGTCCGCTTCTGCGCCTCGGCCAGTTCCTCCATCCGAACCGCCAGGGTATCCACCCGCTGCTCGGTCCGCTTCTGCGCCTCGGCCAGTTCCTCCATCCGAACCGCCAGGGTATCCACCCGCTGCTCGGTCCGCTTCTGCGCCTCGGCTAAATCCCGAACGATTTCCTTGAGTTGATTGAAATCGGTTTTCGTGACCGCAGCTTCCCGCTGCTGCTCGATTTCCTCGAGCAGCAGCCACAGCACCTCCTTAAGGTCCGGCGGGACGCTATCCATCTTGCGTAACAGGGCGACACTGAAGGGCATGGCGTGATTTCCTGATCGGTGGCGGGAACTTATAATGACGAAAGCGACCTCATCGATTGTAATACTCGGATTTTGAAAGATATTCAAGGTTTTTCTTATACCAATTTCTGGTAGGTTTTAGCATGTTCAGGACAAGGCGTAGGGCGGGTCAGCGGAGCGTAACCCGCCGAAACCGTAGCCGAATCGGTGGGTTACGGGCTGACGCCCTAACCCACCCTACGCCTAAGAACCAAGACATCCCTCAACCTACCGTGTTAGCCCCGCTGAAAAATTATGATGCTATACTTGGCTTGAGTTTAAAGGGGGGGATGACGCGATGCCCATCGAGCCGCGCCTTCCAAACAGGGCCAGTGTACCTGTGCTGTCATACCTAAGCGTGGGGCTTCCTTATGAAATCAAGAAACAGGCTTTTTTCCACGTCTTTTCTCGTATCTTTTCTATTGGTCTTCATCGGATTTATTCTGTCGGCCTACCCGCAGATCAGTTCGGCGGCGAATGTTGGCGTCCCGAATGTGGTCGGGCAGACCCAAGCAGCCGCCACAGCCGCGATCACAACAACATGTGGTGACGATGATGACGATCCCCTTACTCCAAACAAATGCTTGAGTGTCACCGTCACCTATGCCTTCAGCGACACCGTTACCGCCGGTAACGTCATCAGCCAGAACCCAACAGGCGGCGCGAGCGTTCCCCCCACCAGTACCGTCACTATCGTCGTCGCTTACCGACTGACGGTTCCCGATGTGGTTGGCCAACCCCAGAACACCGCCACGCTCACCATCAACAATACCTGCGTGGCCGGCAACCCTGCCTTGTGCTTGACGACTGGAACCATTACCCAACAGGCCAGCGCCACCGTTCCCGCTGGCACCGTCATCAGTCAGGACCCAGTCGCCGGTTTTGTGACCTCGGCTGGCTCCAAGGTCAACCTGGTCGTTTCCTCGGGTCCACCTCTCCTGACCGTTCCGAACGTGGTCGGTAAGACGCAATTTGACGCCGAGACCGCGATCAAAACCACCTGCGTGGTCGGCACCACCCAGTGCTTGGTGGTCGGCGCCATCACTTTCCAAACCAGCGAAACCGTCGCCGCCGGTAGCGTCATCAGTCAGGCTCCTCCCTCCGGTACGCAGGTGGGCGTCGGCACCGCCGTCAATCTAGTCATCTCCTCGGGACGGTCGCCCATCGCGGTTCCCAATGTCATCGGCCTCACCCTGGCGACCGCCAGGACCACTATTGAAGGCACATGCAGCGCTGATTCATCCGGCTGTCTCAAGGTCGGCGCCGTCACCCTGGCCGCCAGCGATACCGTCCCCGCCGGCACCGTCATCAGTCAAAATCCGGGTGGCGGCACTTTGGTCGCGCCCGGCACCGCCGTCAATCTCGTCATCTCCTCGGGCAAGGAAGCACCGATCAATCCGCCATTCCCACCAGGCGCCATCGAAGTTCCGAACGTGGTCGGGCTGACCCAGGCCGCCGCCACCAACACCGTTCGCAGCGTGGGCCTGAGTGTCGGCGCGATTCTCAAACAGTACAGCGACACTGTCCCCGCCGGCATCGTCCTTGCCCAAAGCCCAGCGGCCGGCGCCAGGGTAGCCGTGGGCACTCCGGTCACCCTGACCGTCTCGCTGGGTCCCGCCGGGGTCGTCAAGGTTCCAAACGTGAGAGGGTTGCCCGAGGATGTGGCGAAAGCCGTCCTGCAAGACGCTGGACTTACCGTCGGCAGCACCTTGAGGCAGCCGGATCCCACCATGCCAGCCGGCAACGCCATCGGCACCGATCCCGTGGCCGGCACCCAGGTCAAGCTCGGCAGCGCCGTCACCCTGATCGTCTCCGAGGGCTTTTCCCAGCCTCAGGAGGTCGCCGTCCCTGGTGAAGTGATCGGCATGACGGTCGATGACGCCAGGGAAAGTCTGTTCGCGGTCGGTTTGTTCCGCGTCGGTGCCATCACCGTGCAACCTCACGACACGATTCCCGCCGGCCGGGTCTCTGGCCTGAGCCCCACCCCCGGCACGATGGTCGCCTACGGCACCACCATCAATCTGTTCGTGTCCTCGGGTTCGCAACCGCCGGTGAAAACACCCAACGTGGTCGGGTTGACCCTGGCCGACGCCACCGCCACGCTTAACGCGGCCGGCCTGCAACTCGGCTTCGTGTCCCGCCAGACCAACAGCATGGTCGAGGCCGGTCGCGTCATCAGCCAAAACCCGCTGATGACCGCCCTGGTTCCGGTGGGCTGGAAGATCAACCTGGTGGTGTCGCTTGGCCCCGTGCCCCAGGACCCGGGCGCCCGGCCGACCACCCAGGTTCCGGATGTCGCCGGGCTGTCGCTGGCCGCCGCCACCGCCAAGCTGATCAATGCCGGCTTGCAGGTGGGTCTGGTTTCCAACCAGCGCAGCCAGGATGTGCCCGCCGGTCAGGTGATCCGGCAAAATCCACCGCCGGATGTCACGCTGCCGGTCAGCGGCAAGGTCAATTTGATCATTTCCTTCGGGCCGTATGCCTACGGCCTGTTCAGCGGGCCGGCCTACATCACCAACTATGTCGGCGACACGGTGTCGATCATCAACCCCGACATCAACCAAACCGTCGACAATATCCCGGTGGGCGTCAACAACGCCGGTCCCAGCGGCATCGCGGTCCACCCCGATGGGACGCGGCTTTATGTCGCCAATCGTCCCAGGTTCGGCAGGACGGGCGGTACGCTGGTGGTCATCGACCTGACCGAACGCAAGGTGATCGCCGTCATTCCGGTCGGCGCCGCGCCACTGGGCGTCGCCATCAATCCCACGGGCGAGCGGGTGTTCGTGGCCAACGAGGGCAGTTTCAGCCTGTCGGTGATCGACACTGGCGCCAACCAGCCGTTCATCGATATGAACGTCCCCAACCTGGCTAACCACAACATCTCCACCAACCCGTATCCGCGCGGTGTGGCGGCGCATCCCAATCCGCTGATTCCGCTGGTATACGTCACCAATCGCACGGTCAACTCGTTCTCGGACGACGCCGCCAATCCCCATGTGGATCAATGCGACGCGCTGGTGGCGCGGCCGCCGATCAATGTCAATCCCGATCAGTGCGTCGGCTCGCTGTCGATTTTCGACGTGGACCTGAAGACGCAGGTTGGCTCGGTCGCGGTCGGCTGGGCGCCCGAAGGCGTGGCGGTCCACCCCAGCGGCGCGCTGGTGTACGTCGCCAATTCCGGCGACCGGACGGTCTCGGTCATGGAAACCGTCTTCAACCGGGTTGTCGGCGTCATTACCCTGGATGAGTTTGGCGGCGCGCCGCAACCGCTGGTGCCGCGCGGGGTCGCGGTCAGCCCGGACGGCTATCGGGTGTATGTCACCGATGGCGCCGGTGATCGGCTATTCGTGATCGACACCACCGCCAATCATGCCGTGGTCGGCATCGTTCAATTGCGGCTGGACAACAACGCCAGAGTCCCCTACGGCGTATCGGTCAGCCCGGACAACCGGCGGGTCTATGTCGCCAACACTGCCACCAATACGGTGTCGGTGGTCGACAGTCGAAGCAACCAGGTCATCGCCGAGATACCGGTTGGGCTGGGGCCATGGGCCTTCGGGCAGTTCATGGGACCGTTGGCGACAGTGGCGGCCCCATCCTTCGATCCGCCGAGCGGTTTCTATCAGGGCAGCCTGAAGGTGACCATCACCAGCCCGACGGCCGGAGCCTCGATCCGGTACACGATGGATGGCAGCATCCCAACGTCGACATTGGGTACGCTACTCGCCAACGGTCAGTCCATCACCCTGGCGTGCCCGAGCAGTTCCAAGGCCAGCATCATTTATAAGCTGAAAGCCATTGCCTTCAAGGAAGGCTGGGCGGACTCGGAGGTAACGGAGGCGGCCTATACGATCATTGGACAGTAGCCTGCTCTCCGCAGGCATCGAAAGGACAGCTAATTTCGGGCCGCGATTCGCGGCCCTTTTTGTTTCCCAGCGCAACATTCTCAATCGACGTCGTCACTGACAGCTACCCGGCGTCGTTCGTGGTATGTTATGAAAACAGGCCATGGGCGCATCGCGCCGGCGCGAGCGACCTGTCTGGCGCAACCGCCGCATCGCCCACAAATCCTCATGCTCCCCAGCCTCGACCGGTGGATCGCGCGCTTTCACCGTGCCGGCCCAACGCCATGACTACTGTCCGCTCCATCATCCTCGGCATGACCGGCGCGTCCGGGGCCGACTACGGTCTGCGGCTGTTGCAATGCCTGCTGGAAGCGGGCCAGCCGGTGCAACTGCTGCTGTCGAAGGCCGCCAGGATCGTCGTCCACATGGAGACCGAGCTGCGATTGCCAGGCCGGCCGCGTGATATCCAGCGGACCCTGACCGACCATTATCGCTGTGACCCGGAGCAATTGCGGGTTTACGGCCAGGACGAATGGACCGCGCCGCCCGCCAGTGGCTCGGCCCTGGCGCGGGCGATGGTGGTCTGCCCCTGCACCACCGGAGCGCTGGCCGCCATCGCCAACGGCAACAGTGACAACCTGCTTGAGCGGGCCGCCGACGTGACGCTCAAGGAAAGGCGCAAGCTGATTCTGGCCGTGCGGGAAACACCGCTCTCGGTGATTCATCTGGAAAATATGCTCAGACTGGCCCGTGCTGGCGCGGTGATCTTGCCGGCCAGCCCGGGTTTTTATTACCGGCCCGCCACGGTCGCGGAACTGGTGGATTTCATCGTCGCCCGAATTCTCGACCAGTTGGAAATTTCCCATGCGTTGCTGCCGCGCTGGGGCCAGGAACCGGAACCGAGGTGAATCCATGACCGCGACCGCCCTTCAGGAACTGCCGCTGTTCCCGCTCAAGACCGTGCTGTTCCCCGGCGGGATTCTCCCCCTGCGGATTTTCGAAACCCGCTATCTGGACATGGTCAGTCGCTGCATGCGGACCGACAGCGGTTTCGGCGTGGTCACCATTCACCAAGGCAACGAGGCGGGCGACCAACCGGTCAGCATCCACCCGGTCGGCACCCTGGCCCGGATCGTGGACTTCGACCAGACCGACGATGGGTTGCTCGGCATCACTTGCCTGGGAGTGCAACGCCTGCGGGTGATCGATCACCGGATTCAACCCGACCGTCTGTTGTTGGGTCAGGTGTTCTGGTTGCCGGACGATCCAGCGCAGCCGCCCCTACCCAGCCACGAGCCGCTGGCGCGCGTCTTGCGCGACCTGCTGGAAGCAATGGAAAACGGGGAGCCGCGCCGTCACGCCCGGTTTTTCGCCCCGGACTGGGAGAACGCCGCGTGGATCGGCAACCGGCTGGCGGAAATCCTGCCCCTGCCCCTGCACGTTCGCCAGGCGCTGCTGGAAATGACCACGCCCTGGGAGCGGTTGGATATCCTGCTCGCCCTGTTTCAGGAACAACGCATCGCCTGAGAATCCCCATGACCGTGCCCGTCCATCGCCACCGTTTTGATCTTCACGCCGCTGGCCACCGCCTGCACGCCGAACGGCTGTCTCCCCCCCACGCCGTCGCCGGTCCCAGCCTGGTTTTTCTGCACGAGGGTCTGGGCAGCATCGGGCAGTGGCGCCACTTTCCGGCGGAACTGTGCGCCCGAACCGGCCTACCGGGGTTGGTGTACGAACGCTGGGGCCACGGCCAAGCCGAACCGTTGACCGGGCCGCGCCCCGACGGCTATCTGGAACGGGAGGCGCGCGACAGCCTGCCCGAGGTGTTGGCGACTTGCGGCATCGTCGAGCCGCCGATTCTGTTCGGCCACAGCGACGGCGCTTCCATCGCCCTGTTGTTCGCCGCCGCTCATCCGAAACGGGTTCGTGCCGTGATCGGCGAGGCGGCGCATGTGTTCATCGAAAACGTCTGTCTGGACGGTATCCGCCAGGCTGTCGCCGCCTACGAGCAGGGCCCGGTGCGGGACGGGTTGCGACGCTATCACGGCGCGAACACCGAAATCCTGTTTCGGGGCTGGTGCGACACCTGGCTGCGACCCACGCGCCGCCATTGGAACGTCGAAGCGCAGTTGCCCCGCATCGTTTGTCCGACCCTGATCATCCAGGGCGCCGACGACGAATACGCCACCCGCGCCCAGGTGGACGCCATCGCCGTCGGCGTCTCCGGCCCCACCGAAATCCTGTGGCTGCCCGCCTGTGGCCATGTTCCCCACCACCAGGCGCGGGAACCGGTGCTGGACGCCGCCGCGCGTTTTATCGATGGGGTATGCTCTAATAGGTACATTGTCCAACCGTCGACTTGAATCCCACGCCAGGAAACTCTCATGCCCGAACTTGAACTGGTTCCAACCTCCGAACCAGCCGCCGCCCGGCTCAGTCTGTGGCGACGACTGCTCCGCCCGAAGGACATCGGCTTCTACTTGATGATCGTCCTGGCCTGGATCGGCGCCGTCTACACCACCTACGACCTGGATACCAGTCGCTGGTACTGGCATTGGCTGGTTCCGATCTTTGGCCTGATCTGCATCGTGACCCAGTGGAACAACGTCGAGCCGACCCTGAAATCCCGCCTCCTGCTGATCGCGCGCCAGGTTCTGCACTGGGGCGCGGTGCTGGCGCTGGCGTTTCTGCTCTACATGGTCTCCGCCGGTCATAACAACATCATCGATTTGATCGACGACCGGCAGGGCAGCTTCATGATGACCTACACCATCGCCCTGAGCGCCTTCCTGGCCGGCATTTACTACGACTGGCGGTTGTGCGTGGTCGCCGTATTCGTCTTGATGGGTGGAGTCGTCAACGTAGCCTTTTCCAACCTCGCGCCCCTGCTGGCGTGGCTGGGTCTGGGCGTGGTCATCGTCTATTTCGTCGGAGTCTGGATTTATAATCGCTGGCAGGAACGCAAGGCGGCCCAGGTCAGCCCGTAGCAGGACTTCCTTTTCGAACCCATCCCACCTTCCCAAGGAGGATTTCCATGCCGACAAAACGTCGTTTCACCACAGCGCCGTTCGCGCTGGGTCTGGTCGCCGGCCTGGCCGGCTGGCCCACGGCCCAGACCGCCGAAACCGCGCCGCCCGCCGCCAAGCCCGTCGAATCCCAACCGGCCCAATCCGCCGCGCCGGCCCAACAGGAATGGCTGTTCGCCACTGGCGAACACTGGTCCAAAGCCACCGATACCGAGCGACGAGCCTATATACTCGGCATCCTGAACATGGCGATGGTCGAATACCAGTTGACCGGCCCCAAACCCAAGCACCGCACCACCGTTCCCAGGCTGGTCAAGGCCTTGGACGGCATGACCGTGCCGCGGCTCGCGGAAAAGGTGAACGCTTATTACCAGGCCAATCCCGACCAGCAGAAGCGCGCGGTATTCGAAGTGATCTGGTTCGAGCTGGTCGCGCCTGGGACCAGGACTGAAACATCCGGCGCGGCCAAGGCAAAGTAAGGGGATACACCATGAAAAAGATCGGTTACTTGTTCGGGGTTCCCGCCCTCGCCCTCAGTGTCGGCTGCGCCAACATGACCCCCACCGAGCAGAGCACGTTGAGCGGCGCGGCCATCGGCGCGCTGGGCGGCGCGGCCATCGGCGGGTTGAGCGGCGGCAGCGCCGGGACGGGCGCGATCATCGGCGGCGCGGCTGGCGCGGTGATCGGAAATATCTACGGTCGGAACCAGCAACAGCAGCGGTATCGCTACTAGCGCCAAAAAACCACTCCCGCTGGGAACAGCGCCGGCGGGAATGGCTTGCGCTAGGATGGAATCGAACCGAGATCGCGGCGCAGTTCGGCGGCGGCGTCCCGCAACAGCCCGAACAACCGCTTCACGCCGGCGCAGGGATAATCGCGGCGCGGCCATTTGAAGTAGCCGCCGCAACTCGCCAGAAATTCGCAGCCTTGGCACTCGTCCGCCGTGGCCAATATCCGCGCGATCCATTCGCCAAGGTCGGCATCGGTCGCGACCGGGATCTCGACGCCCGCCAATCGGCCTGGCAACGATTCCGCGCCGTCGGCGGCGACGACCCGCAAATACCGAGGATCCGTGTCCAGCACCTCCCACAAGGACATCGGCTCGTCGTGATAGAAGCCCAGCAGCGCGCTGTGAAAGAATTCGACCGGCTGCGCGACGGTCGGCTGACGCAGATAGAACGCCATGACCTCGACCAGTTCCTCGACCAGCGCCGGTTCGGGCTGGCCCGGCTCCAGCCATACCGCGAAATTCAGGGAAATCGCGACCTTGACCGCCTTGGCGAAGCCGGGCCGCGCCGGGACGATCACCCGCGCCGGATGGTGATCGAGCAATTCGACGTGTCGATACAACAGGGGAAACTCGGTGTCGGGATCGGTCATGATCAAATCCACCGGCAGTCCCGGTGCCCAGCCGTGCAACGGCTCGGAATCGGCGGCCAGGGACAGCAGTCGCGCGCCGACGACGCGCTCAAGCTGCTCGTCCGTCAGGGTGGTCGTCAGCACCGCCGGCTCGCGGGCGCGAACGATCAGCCGTTGACCGTGGTGGGCCACGACCCGCTCCACGGAAACTTCGTGGATAAGTTCGCTCATGGGAAGGTCATCGGTTGTACCAGCCATCATACCAGCCCCCACCGTTGTACCAGGGCCGGTTGTGCCAGGGCCGGTCGTACCAACCGTGGTCGCGCCAGTAGGGGCGGTTGTACCAGCGTGGGCGGTTATACCAGTTCCACGGACCTTCGACCCACCCGCCCCAGCCTCGGCCGGAGTTGTACCAAACGCCAGCGCCGCCGCCCGGACCGCCGCTCCATGCCTCGGCCTCCTGTCCGGGAGCCAGCGCGCCACCCAGCAGGGCGCCGCCGATGACCGCCTTCGACCATTTGCCCAGGCTCCGCAAGAACTCCCGCCGCTCGCGCACTTCGATAGCCGCGACTGCCAAGTTGTCGGGCAAGGATTCGGATTGTTTGTCGCTCATGAAGTCACCCCACCGTATCGGCTACTCAAAAGGCTTCCACTCGCATTTTGTCGAACATCCTGACATAAACTTTCTGAATTACCGCTGAATACTGAATGTTCCCACGGACAACCACCCTCGGTTCCATTCCATGCGCAACCACCGAACGCATCTGTCATCCAGGTTGCTTTTCGTTCTTTTCCTGCTCGCTCTGACCGCTCCACCGACTGTTTTCGCCGCCGACGCGCCGGGCCGTCCCCGCGTTGGTCTGGTGCTGGGCGGCGGCGGTGCGCGCGGCATCGCCCATGTCGGCGTACTCAAAATGCTGGAGGAATTGCGCATTCCGGTCGACTGCGTCGCTGGCACCAGCATGGGATCCATTATTGGCGGGTTGTACGCCTCCGGCATGACGCCCGAGCAGATGAGCGAGACCGTGCAACGCATCGACTGGCCGGCGGCGTTCACCGACGGGCCGCCGCGCGCCGATCTGCCGTTTCGCACCAAGCAGGAGCAGCGCGTTTTGCTGACCGACAAGGGGGTTGGCATCAAGGACGGCCAGGTGCGGTTGCCCAAAGGTCTGTTGCAGGGGCAGAACTTGTTGTTGCTGTTGCAGGAACTGTCGTTGCCAGCCGCCCAGGTACGCGACTTCGACCAGCTCAGGATTCCCTACCGGGCCGTGGCGACCGATTTGGCCACCGGCAAGCCGGTGGTGTTGAAATCGGGCTCGCTGGCCAAGGCCATGCGCGCCAGCATGTCCATCCCCAGCGCGCTGACGCCGGTCGAACTCGACGGCAAGCTGCTGGTGGACGGCGGCGTGTCGGACAATGTGCCGGTGGATGTGGCCCGACAACTCTGCCGTCCGGACGTCATCATCGCCGTGGACGTGGGCGCGCCGCTGGCGCCCGCCAGCGAGTTGACCTCGGTGTTGTCCATCACCGAGCAGCTCACCACCATCCTGACCGTGCGCAACGCCCAGGAGCAGATCAAGACCCTGGAGCGCAAGGACATTCTGATCACGCCGGATTTGAAGGACATTTCCAGCGTCGACTTCGACCGTTCCCAGGAGGCGGTCGGCGTCGGCTATGCCGCGGCTCAGGGCAAGCGCGGCGAACTGAGCCGACTGTCGGTGGCGCCGGCCGCCTATCAAGCCTATCTGGCCGCGCGACCGGAATTGCCCGGCAACCTCCACCCCGTCATCGACTTCGTTCGGATCAAGAACAATACCCGCCTGTCCGATCAGGTCATCATAGAACAACTGCGCATCAGGCCGGGCGAGCGGCTCGAGCCGCAAAAACTCAATCGCAATCTCAACATCATCTATGGCATGGGCGATTTCCAGCAGGTCGACTACTCGCTGGTCGAGGAAGACGGCAAGACCGGGCTGATCGTCGAGGCCTCGCAACAGGATATCGGCGCCAATACCCTCAATTTCGGACTTTTCCTCGGCGCCAACCTGAAGGGGGATTCCCTGTTCAACGTCAGCGCCGCCTACACCATGAAGCAACTCAATTCCCTGGGCGGGGAATGGCGCAATTTCATCCAGATCGGCGGCAATATCGACCTGGAGACCGATTTTTACCAGCCGCTCACCGCGGCTCAGGAGTACTTCGTCGATCCCTACCTGAGCTACGAACAGTATGACCTCGACATTCAGGGCAGTTTCCAGGCGCAAAACGCCAGCAACCGTTTCCGGGTTCGTCAATTCCAGGCGGGCGTGGACGTGGGCCGTAACCTGAAACACTGGGGGCGATTGTCGTTGGGTCTGCATTACAAAACCGGCAGCAACGATCTACGCATTGGGCAATCCTATTCCTTTTTCGAAGACTACTCGATCTGTCGCAAGGTGCCAGTTTTGGAGCAAAGCCAAGATGTTCGCCTCCTGTGCTCCGAGGGCGATTTCAACAACAGCGGCTACTCGATCCGCTGGGCGGCGGACACCCTCGACAGTGTCAACTTCCCGACCTCTGGCTATTTCGCCAGTCTTCGCTACAACAGCGCGCTGACCGCGCTGGGCGCCGACCAGGACATCCAAACCCTCAGCCTGGATGCCATCAAGCCCTACACTTGGGGTAAATCCACCCTCATCCCGCGTATCCGGCTGGCTGGAACGCTGTCCGGCGATCCTGGCCCACAGAATCTGTTCGTGCTGGGCGGTTTCCTGAATCTGTCGGGTTATCAATCCGGCCAACTATCGGGTCAATACATCGCCTTGGGGGAACTGGTCTATATGTACCGCCTGGATAACGCCTCGGCGGCGTTCACCATCCCTCTCTACGCCGGCGGTTCGCTGGAACTCGGCGGAGCCTGGAACGATCTCGATGACGTGGCCTTCGATTCGCTGATCCCGGCCGGCAGCCTGTTCCTGGGCGCCGATACTCCCCTTGGACCGCTGTACCTGGGCGCTGGACTCGCCGAAAACAGAGCGGCCGATGATACCAGCGCCTCGCTGTACCTGATGCTGGGCAAGCTGTTCTGAATGGCGCGGCTGATCCTGTTCAACAAGCCTTTTGGCGTGCTCAGCCAGTTCACCGACCCCGGCGGTCGACCCACGCTGGCGGCGTATCTCGCCATTCCCGGCGTGTACGTCGCCGGTCGGCTGGACCGGGACAGCGAGGGGCTGCTGGCGCTGACCGACGACGGCGCGTTGCAGGCCCGTCTCAGTCACCCGCGTCACCGACGACCCAAGACCTACTGGGCCCAGGTGGAGGGCATCCCCAACGTGGCGGCCCTGGAGCGGTTGCGCCAAGGTGTCGAACTGAACGATGGCCCCACCCTGCCCGCCATTGTTCGGCGCATCGCCGAACCGGCGGGTCTTTGGTCGCGCGATCCACCGATTCGGTACCGGGCGGCGATTCCCACCGCCTGGCTGGAACTCACCCTGCGCGAGGGTCGCAATCGTCAGGTTCGGCGGATGACCGCCGCCGTCGGCCATCCGACCCTGCGCCTGGTCCGTTGCCGAATCGGTGACTGGACGCTGGCGGGGCTGGCGCCCGGCCAGTGGCGGGCATTGGCCATAACCCGTCGATACGCCACGGAGGCGGTATGACTTGCCCGGCGAGAGAACGGTTTGGGCCGTCGGATGGCGCCACGGCCGATGGGCGCCGTTCCCAAAGCCGTCGGGCCACAGCGTCAATCTTGCTTGAAACCATCCGCGCGCCGGCCATCGAGGCTCAGCGCCGCCACCGCCACCCCGCCCAGCGCGACCGCGAACCACAGCGTGACGATCCGACACAGCAACGTGATGGCGACCGCCGCCGCGCCGTCCGAGCCGAAGGCGACCAGGAGAACTCCCATCACCGCTTCGGTTCCTCCCAAGCCGCCGGGCAGGAACGACAGCGCGCCGGCCAACACCGCGATGGCGTAGATGCCGATGCCGGCGGCGAGGCTGAGTTCGATCCCAATATCGCGAGTAATCAGATACAAGGAGAGTCCCTCCAACCCCCAGGACAGCACGCCCAGGCCCAATCCAAACAGAAAGTAGCCCGGTCGCAACAGCGACGCCGCCGAATCGAGCAACCGCGCCAGCCGGTCGAACTGATGACCGTAACGATGGCCGTCCCCCCAATCCCGCAACCGGTCGGGCAACCAGGGGCGAGTGACCAGCCAGCCCAGGGCGAGCACCAGCACCCAGGCCACCGCCACCAGCCAGGCGTAATCAGGCCGGGCCAGCAGGATCAGCAGCGCCAGCAGGCTCATCGCCAGCACGTCCAGCAACCGCTCCACGAACAGCGCCGCCAGGCTTTGGGCATAGCTCACGCCGTGCCCGCGCAGATAGAGCGACCGCACCGCCTCGCCAGCCTTGCCGGGCGTCACGGTCAGGGTAAAGCCCGCCAGGTAATAGAGAAAATGTCGCCGCCACGGCAGAACGTGGCCGAACGCGGCGATATAGCGATGCCACCGCCAGAACCGCAGCAGGTAGTTCAACAGCGACAATGCGAAAATCGCCACGAGCACCGGTGAACCGACCCGTCGCAACACCGCCAGCACCGCCGCGCGGTCGACCAGCAGCACGAAAGCGAGATACAGCAGGGCGGCCAGGCCGATGCTCAGGGTCAGGGCGCGGCGATGACGGGGGGACATGGAGGCACCGCTCGCCGAAGTTTCAGCCCGTTCCGCCGCCGACCAGGACGCGGTGCGCGCCATAGGCCAGCAAGCCGCAACCGGCGATGACCATCGCCATGGGCAGCGCCGAGCCGTGGCCGATCAGGCCGACCAGGGTGCTGGACACGGTGGCGATGCCGAAATGCAAGGCGCCGATCAGGGCCGAGGCGCTGCCGGCCCGCGCTCCCTGACGGGCCAGGGCGTTGGCCATGGCGTTCGGCGCGGTGAAACCGAGGCTGACGCTGTAGCCGAACAGCGGGACCAGCAACACGGGCAATCCTCCCCAGCCGCCGACGGCGACCGCCAGCAGTCCCAACCCCAGCAGCGCCGTCGAACGATTCGCCCGCCGCAGGATCGTATCGGCGGAACGATGCAGCAACAGCCGGCGATTGATCTGGGAACTGGCGATTAAACCCAGCGCGTTGAGACCGAACAACCAGCCAAAATTTTGCGCTGGGATACCGTACACCTCGATGAACACATGGGGGGAGCCGGTGATGTAGGCGAACATGCCGGCGTGGGCCAGGCCGCCGCTCAGGACGTAGCCCATGAAGCGTCCGTCGCGCATCAAGTCCAGGTAAACCCGCAGCGCCGCGCCGATGCTGGTGCTGGCGACGGTGTCCGCCGGGCGGGTTTCCGGCAGGCAACGCCAGGCGGCGACCAGGCAGGTCAGCCCAAACAGCGCCAGCACCACGAAAATCACGCGCCAGCCCGCCAACTTCAGAATCCAGCCGCCGGCCAAGGGGGCGAGAATCGGCGCCAACCCCATCACCAGCATCAGCAGGGAAAACACCCGCGCCGAGGTATGCGCGTCGAAACAGTCGCGCACCACCGCGCGGGCGATCACCAACCCGGCGCAGCCGCCCACCGCCTGGGCGAAGCGCAGCGCCGTCAGCGTGACGATGTCGGAAGCAAGCGCGCAGCCGACGGAGGCGATGGTGTACAGCATCAGCCCGGCATATAACGGCGGCTTGCGTCCGTAGCGGTCGGCCAGTGGACCGTGAACTGCTTGCCCCAGCGCCAGGCCGATGAAAAAGCTGGCCAGGGTGTATTGCGCCGCCGCGGTTTCCACGCCGAACTCGGCTGCGATGGTTGGCAGGCCGGGCAGATACATGTCGATGGACATGGGCGCGAACGCCATCAGCGCGCCGAGAACCAGCAGCCAGGACAGGGGGGGATGAGTCAGGGAAAGCTCCAGAAGGGGCGGTGGCGCAAGTAGGGTTCGGTCAAAGGCGCCCACCCGGCAGTAGAGTGGTCAGGACGGTGCGGATCGCCTCCGTTTCCGCCTCGTCCAACTGGCGCATCAGCTTGCCGATGTATTGCAACTGGCGCTTGCGTCCGCCGCGTTGCGCGATGCCTTGCGCCGTCCGCACCGCCGCCAACAATTCGTCCGGCAGCGGGACGCGGCGCAATTGCGCCGGAGTGAGGCTGACCATGCGCTCGCCCAGTTCCCGCAGTGCGGTGGCCTCCCGCTTGCGCTGGCTTTTGCTGGGCGGTGAGGGCGCCGCCGGATCGTGGCGGTCTTCGTCGTCCTGATCCTCGTCACGCATGGCGGAATTCCCTGGCGGGTGCAGAAACGTGACGCCACGCAGCCAAACCCGGCTCGCAGCGGTTCAGTTGCGCGCGGTAGCGGTCGGCCTGCTGGCGCACTCGCCGCGCCCGCTGCATCAACCAGGGTTTTTGCTGGTAGGTTCCCCTGGCGAACCCTTCCTGCCCCTCGTGATAGGCCAGGTACTGGTTGTAGGCATCGCTCTTGGCGATCCGGTTGCGCTGGGCGGTTTGGCTGACGTACCAGCCGATGAAATCCATCGCGTCGCCGAAGTCGTCGCGGTCGGCGCCCCGGTTGCCGGTGGCGGCGATGTAGCGTTCCCAGGTGCCGTCCAGTGCCTGGCTGTAGCCATAGGCGGACGAGGGGCGCGAGCCGGGAATGAAGCCGAGATACCAGCGGCGCGGCGGCTGGGCGTCGGCTCGAAAGGCCGATTCCTGGTGCATGATCGCCAGCAACACCGGCAGCGGTACGCCCCAGCGCTGGCTGGCGGCCCTGGCGTCGGTCGACCAGTCGCCGTATTCGGCAAAGATGGCGCAGGCGTCGTTGACGTTGCGCGGTGGCGCGGTGGCGCAGGAGATCAGCAGCAGCAAACCGCCGCCGAGCAGGGCGATCCACCTGAACCAGTGATGGTTCCAGGCACACGTCCAATCAGGCCATGGCTGGCCAACGAGCCCGGAGAATCGGGCGCGCGGCGCGGAACGCGGTTGAGTTGAGTCTTGGTTCATGCCGTGGTCGCGCGGGTGCATCGGCCCAGGAACAATCCCAGGACAAGCAACCCTACCATCATCGCCACCGCCGGCCAATCCCCGAATCGGGCATAGGGCGTCAATCCATGCAGGGGCTGGACCTCGCCGCGAATCACTTCGGCCTGAAACTGCGGGCCGCGCGCCCGAATCCGGCCACGCTCGTCGACGATCGCCGAAACGCCGGTGTTGGTGGCGCGAACCAGGTAGCGAGCCACTTCCAGGGCGCGCATCCGGGCGATCTGCAAATGTTGATGCGGAGCGGCGGAATCCTTGAACCAGGCGTCGTTGCTGAGGTTGATCAGCCAGGTCGCCTCCGGCAACGCCCGCCGGATTTCTTCACCGAACACCGCCTCGAAGCAGATGGACAGTCCGACCGGCTGGCCACCGGCGCGAAACAGCGGTTGCTCTCGGTCGCCCGGCGTGAAATCGGCCATCGGGATGTCCACCCAGTCGCGAAAGAACAGGAGAAACCCGCGCAGGGGCAAATACTCACCAAACGGCAACAGTCGGTGCTTGTGGTACAACCCCGGCGAGCGGCCGAGGCCGATGATGCTGTTGTGAAAAACGCCGTTCTCCCGTGATCCGGTCGGAATGCCGGTGACGTAATCCACCCCCGCTTGCTGAGCCACGCCGGCCAGCGCGGCGACGAAGGGACGAACCTCGTCCAGCAGGGCCGGGATCGCGGTCTCCGGCCAGATGATCACCTCGCTTCGGCTTTGCTCGGGCAGGCTCAACTGGACATAGTGGGTCAGGGTCTCGTCCAGGGCGTCCGGATCCCACTTTCGCTCCTGACCGACGTTGCCTTGCACGATGGCGACCCGCAACGGCGCTCCCGCCGGCTCGACCCATTCCACCCGCCCCAGCCCCCACGCGCCCAGCCCCAACGCCGCCAGCAATCCCAGCCCGCCCAGCAGCGCTCGCCAATCCTCGCCGCTGAGCAAGGTCCGGAACAGGCTGGCGCTGAACAGCACGGCCCAGCCCACCCCGAACACGCCGACATAAGGCGCGAGCTGACCGAGCGGCGCGTCGGTCTGGCTGTAGCCGATGGCCAGCCAGGGAAAGCCGGTCAGCAGCCAGCTTCGCACCCAGTCCAGCAGGGTCCACAGCGCCGGAAAGACCAGCAGCCAGCGCGCCGGCCCCGGCGGTGGCCCCCAGCGGGCGATCAACCCGCCGAGCGCGGCTGGATACAGCGCCATCGCCAGCACCATGATGAACGTCGCCAAGGCGGCGAACGGCGCCGGAGCGTTGCCGTAATCGTGCAGGCTGATGAAGATCCAGTAGATACCGAACCCATACGCGCCGAGTCCGAACAGCCCACCGCGAACGGCGGCGCGGCGCGGCGTGGCGCCGTCCCAAGTCCATGACAGGATGGCGGGTAACAAGATGGCCAACGGCCAAATGTCGAACGGTGCGAAGGCGAGCGGCAGAAAGGCGCCGGCGATGAAGGCCAGCAGGTCGACGAACAAAGGATGACGCGCGGAAGATGAAGGAAGCACGCAGGCTCAATCGAGGTTGCGGTAAAGCTCGTCGATGGCCAACGCGAAATTCACCGATCGCAACTCCAGCTTTTGGCCAACGGCTTCCCATGGCCGACGGTAACCCAATATTGGAATCAGCATCGCCGCGATCCTACGACGGCTTGATGGTAAACAAGGGTTCCTCGATGAACGTGCCCTTGCAGTTTGGACATTTGCCTGGCTTTTTCGTCTTCTGGCGCGAGTCGAACGCATAGCCGCAACGGGCGCATCGCGCGGGAGTGATTTGCAAAAGACCGGACAACCGCATCTGTTCAAGATGATCATAAATTTCCCGTTCCGATTTTCGAACCCTTTTCGAAAGTGCGCTCGCCGAGATTTTACGGCCGTCGAGGCAGTTGGCCAGTTCCTGGCGGATGGTGGCGTGGCGCGCCTGGGGAATCGTTTCCTGTTTGCCCATCGGCATCAGCCTTCCGGCTGATCGGCGGGTGGCTCCGCTTCCTGGCTGGCGCGCAGGGTCATTTCCAGCAGGTGAATCCGCCGGTTGTCGGCGCGCAACACCTGGAGACGGAATGGACCCAGGTCCACGGTTTCGCCCCCCTTGGGTAGGCGACCCAGTTCCATCATCACCAGCCCGCCGATGGTGTCGGCCCGCTCGTCGCTTAGTTCGACCTTGAAATATTCGTTGAAATCCTCGACCGGAGTGAGCGCCTTGAGAATGAAAGTGTCGCCCTGCGGCCGGATGAACGCGCCGTCGTCGGTATCGTGCTCGTCGTCGATCTCGCCGACGATTTCCTCCAGGACATCCTCGATGGTGATCAGGCCAGCCACACCGCCGTATTCGTCCACCACGATGGCCATGTGCAGGCGGTTGCCGCGAAATTCCTTCAGCAGGACGTTGAGGCGCTTGCTTTCGGGGATGAACTTGGCCGGTCGCAACAGGGCGCGCAGATCGAAATCCTCGCGCCGGTCGAAGGCGTGAGCCAGCAAATCCTTGACGATCAGGATGCCGATGACGTTGTCCTTGCTTTCGTCGATCACGGGAAAGCGGGAGTGGCCCGATTCGACGATTTCGGCGATGAGGCGCTCCAGGCTCCAGTCGCGTTCCAGCACCATCATCTGAGCGCGCGGGATCATGACATCGCGCACCTGGGTTTCCGACACTTGCATGACGCCTTCCATCATCGCCAGGGCGTCGGTATCCAGCAGTTCCCGTTGCCGAGCGTCGCGCAGCAACTCCATCAATTCGTCCCGGTCCTTGGGTTCGCCCATCAGGGCCAGGCCCAAACGTTCCAGCCACGAAGGTTTATGGCTGGGTTCGGCTCGTTCTTCGCTCATCGGTCGCGCGGATCTCCATAAGGATCGGGGTAGCCCAGCGCGGCCAGAATACGGATTTCCAGGGATTCCATGGCCTCGGCCTGGGTTTCATCATGATCATAGCCCAGCAGGTGCAAAACGCCATGGGCGACCAGGTGCGCCCAATGCGCCTCCGGGGTTTTGCCCTGGACGACGGCCTCGCGCAGCACCACCGGCGCGCAGATCACGATGTCGCCCAGCAGCGCGGTTTCGACCGCCGACGGGGCCGCGAACGGGAAGGACAGCACATTGGTCGGTCCCGGCTTGTGGCGGTAGCTTTCGTTGAGCGCGGCGCTTTCGGCTTCGTTGACCATGCGGATGGTCAGTTCGGCGTCCTTGGCGTAACCGGCGCCGGCCAGCGCCGCCTCGGCCCAGCGGCGGAAGTCGGATTCGGCGGGCAGTCCCGGCAGGTCCAGCGCGATTTGCAGGTCCAGGTCCAGGGTCATGAAGGATTGTCCTGTTCGTAACGGGCGTAGGCGTTGACGATTCGCTGCACCAGCGGATGTCGCACCACGTCGCGGGCGTTGAAGAAGGTCATGCTGATGCCCTCCACGTCCTTGAGAACCTGCAACACCTGGCGCAGGCCGGATTGGACATTGCGCGGCAGATCCACCTGCGTCACGTCGCCGGTGACCACCGCCGTCGAGCCGAAGCCGATCCGGGTGAGGAACATCTTCATCTGTTCGACCGTGGTGTTCTGGGCCTCGTCGAGGATGATGAAGGAATCGTTCAGCGAACGACCTCGCATGAAAGCGAGTGGCGCGACCTCGATGATATTACGCTCGATCAGCTTGGCGACCCGCTCGAAACCCAGCATTTCATACAGGGCGTCGTAGAGCGGACGGAGATAGGGATCGATTTTCTGGGCCATGTCGCCGGGCAAAAAGCCCAATCGCTCGCCGGCTTCCACCGCCGGCCGCACCAGCACCAGCCGCCGCGCCGCGTTGCTTTCCAGCGCATCCACCGCGCAGGCCACCGCCAGATAGGTCTTGCCGGTGCCGGCCGGCCCGACCCCGAAATTGAGGTCGTGGTGCTGGATGTTCCACAGATAGCGCTGCTGGTTGGGACCACGCCCGCGAATCAGCCCGCGCCGGGTGCGGATGGTGACCTCATCGGTATCCGGTTCCGCCTCGATCAGTGCATCGGCGCCGGCTTCCTGCAAGAACAGATGGACCTGTGCCGGAGTGAGCGTCTCGTCCTGAGTGGTTCGGTACATCGCTTCCAGCACCGCGACCGCGACCGCGACCGCGTGCGGTTCGCCGATCACCCGGAACTGATGGCCGCGATTGTTGATTTCGACGCCCAGCCGGCGTTCGATCTGGCGCAGATGTTCGTCCAGATTGCCGCACAGGGTGGCCAGCCGGGCGTTGTCGGCCGGTTCCAGCAGCAAGTCCTGAAATTTGGGGGCGGCGTTGGAATTCAGGGCGGAAACGGTGGCGGGCGCGTTCATCAACGGGCCTGTGGCAAGGCCGGCGGTTCCGAGCGGGCGACCAGCCGGCCGCGCAGGGAATTGGGCAACGCCTCGGTGATGACGACATCGGCGAACTGGCCGAGCAAATAGGACGGGCCGTCGAAATTGACCACCCGGTTGTTCTCGGTGCGGCCGGCCAGTTGCCGACCGTCCTTGCGCGCGGGGCGGTCCACCAGCACCCGCTGGGTCGTGCCGACCATCTTGCGGCTGAGGGCGCGCGCACTCTCTTCGATGCGTGTCTGCAACCGGGCCAGCCGCTCCTTCTTGACCGCCAGCGGCGTCGGATCGGGCAGGCTGGCGGCGGGCGTGCCGGGCCGGGGGCTGTAGACAAAGCTGAAGCTGTGGTCGAAGCGGAGGTCTTCAATCAGCGCCATCGTCGCCTCGAAGTCGCGTTCGGTCTCGCCGGGAAAACCCACGATAAAATCCGACGACAGGCTGATGTTGGGACGCACGGCGCGCAACTTGCGAACCTTGGCCTGGTATTCCAGCACCGTATGGCCGCGCTTCATCAAGCTCAGGATGCGGTCGGAGCCGCTTTGCACCGGCAGGTGCAAATGGCCGGCCAGTTGCGGGACACGGGCGTAGACCTCGATCAGCCGGTCGGAGAATTCCACCGGATGCGACGTGGTGTAGCGGATGCGGGCGATGCCGGGAATGGCGGCGACGTGCTCGATCAGCAACGCCAGATCGGCGGTTTCGCCATCGTCCATCGGTCCCCGGTAGGCGTTGACGTTCTGGCCGAGCAGGGTGACCTCGCGCACGCCCTGGGCCGCCAGCGCCGCGACCTCGGCCAGCACGGCGTCGAACGGCCGGCTGACTTCGTTGCCGCGGGTGTAGGGCACCACGCAGAAGGTGCAGTATTTGTCGCAGCCTTCCATGATCGACACGAAGGCGGTGGGGCCTTCGGCGCGCGGTTCCGGCAGACGGTCGAACTTTTCGATTTCCGGGAAGGAGACATCCACCACGGGCCGCCGGTCGGCCCACACCGCCGCCAGCATCTCCGGCAGTCGATGCAGGGTTTGCGGCCCGAACACCAGGTCCACCTGCGGCGCCCGCTCGCGCAGCGCTTCGCCTTCCTGACTGGCGACGCAGCCGCCGACGCCGATGACCACGCCGGGCCGCTGGGTTTTCAGGGCTTTCCAGACCCCCAGTTGCGAGAACACCTTTTCCTGGGCCTTTTCGCGGATCGAGCAGGTATTGAGCAGCAGCACATCGGCCTGTTCGGGATCGTCGGTGCGCTCCAGACCGCAGGCCGCGCGCAACCCATCCGCCATCCGGGCGGAATCGTATTCGTTCATCTGGCAACCGTGGGTCTTGATGTACAGTTTGCGAGTCATTGGTGATTCTTGAACAATAACAAGGCGGAAAACTATAGCATCGCTGTTGGGGGGGCGCCAGGCAAGGAGCGGATCGGCGCCCGCGGTGTTCAGACTTTTCCCTTCAGCACTCTTCCGCTGGGAGGGGGAGTGAACGGTTGGATTTGTAGAAAATATCGGCTTGGAACAGCGGGCGGGGTGAAGGTGGATAAAGCTGCGGAGCAATCAAGGGGGTTGAGCGATGCGCGGACATGAATGGCTGTTGGGACTGGTATTGCTGGGGGTTGGATGGCCGGGACGGGTGGTGGGTCAGGGTGTGGATATGGAGGAGGTACGCCGACGGGCGGAAAAGTACGAGCGGGAGGCAGCGGAAGAGGCGGCGAAGAAAGCGCCCGCGCCTAAGCCCCGACCGAAACCGGAACCGGCGCCCAAACCGCAGCCGAAGCCGGTCCCAACGGTGAATTATGACCACGAAGCCTGGCAATCGGCGGAGCGATGCGGGACAGCGGCGTGTTTTGAGGCTTATCTGGAGGAGTACCCGAAGGGTCGGTACGCGCGAATGGCGCGGGCACGGTTAAAGACGGAGACAGAGCCGATGCCATCGTCAGCGCCGAGTCCGTCCAACCAAGCCGAGGCTGCTGATCTTGCCCGTGCCGCCGCCGCCCGTGCCGAAGCCTATCGTGCCGCCGCCGCCCGTGAAGCCGCCCGTGAAGCCGCCCGTGAAGCCGCTCCTATCGAATTACAGTCGGGGCCGATGACATCCGCGCCCGCACGGGTACCGGTTATTCCAACTACGCCTAACGGCGGCAGCGTGATTGGCAGTTACGCGATGCAAGAAAACGCCAACGCTCTGCGCGACTACTATCGCAGCCAGAAAATCCATGCAGTGGTCGAGGAAGCCATGGTTTACGGCCGACCGATATATCGAGTGCGGATCTGGCGCTGATCACTATTGATCTGGCTCCCACGCTCCGGCGTGGGAGCCAGATCAGACGCTCCAGCGTCTTCCGCTATACCCTCGGACTCTTACCGCTGGAGCGTCGTGGGAACCAGTTACAGCAACGCCCTCATCAAGCATCGCCCAAAACGGCGCTATCCTATCTCCCTAACGCGATAACCGTATCATCCTATTTGCCGAGGGAGATTGTCCCGCATGACCGCGCCATCGGAAGAAACCCGCGCCCAGCCGGTCGAGGTGACCTGTCCGGGCTGTTTTCACCCGCGCGAGTGGGATGTGGCCGGGGTATGCCCGATTTGCCATTACCGCGCCGGCCTGGAAGGGCGTTCCGCAGCGCTGCTGCCGGTCGGGACCCAACTGAAGGGCTACGTGGTCGGGGAAAAGCTGGGCCAGGGCGGGTTCGGGATCACCTATCGCGGCTTCGACGTGACTCTGAAGATGAAGGTGGCGATCAAGGAGTACTACCCGAGTGAACTGGTCGGGCGCTCGACCGACCGCAAGACGGTGGTGCTCAACGCCCATGACCACGAAGAGCTGTTCCACTACGGGCTGCGCACCTTCCTGCAGGAAGCGCAAACGGTGGCGCAGTTGCGCCATCCGCATCTGGTACGGGTGCTCAACTACTTCGAACTGAACGACACCGCCTATCTGGTGATGGACTACTACGAAGGCGAGGATCTGGCGCGGCATCTGAAACCGCCCAAGGGCCAGGCCGGGGTTCAGATCCCGTGGCGGCGGGCGCTCAAGCTGCTGTTGCCGGTGTTGGACGGTTTGCGGAAAGTGCATCAGGCCGGGTTCATGCACCGCGACCTCAAGCCCGGTAACCTGTACCTGACCCAGGATGACGAACTGATCGTGTTGGACTTCGGCTCGGCGCGGCAAGTGACCGGCACCCACACCCGCAGTCTGCTGATCTTTTCCGAAGGCTACGCCCCCTACGAACAATACCTGCAAGGCCACCTGAACCGGCAGGGACCGTGGACCGATGTCTACGGCGCGGCGGCGACGCTGTACCTCATGCTGACCGCGCGGCGGCTGCCGTCGGCGCTGGAGCGGAAACAGAACGAGTTGCTCCGGCAGCCGGATCCGCTGCAACCGGCCCGGCATTGGGTTCCCGACCTACCGCTCGCGCTGGATGCGGCGCTGCGGCGGGCCTTGGCGGTAGAACCGGACCAGCGTTTTCAATCCATGGCGGAATTCAAACAGCCACTGGAAGCGGTGCTGACGGCGGAGGGGCCCACCCGCCCGCTGCCGCCCAAGCCAGCCGTGGCGCCCGAACCGCCGATCAAGCCGCTGCCGACCCCGTCGCCCGAGCCCAAAGTCGCGCCCGAACCGCCGAAGCCGAAACCGGCGCCCGAACCGCCAAAAGCACCGCCCAAACCCAACGCGGTTCCAGAACGGTCTACCCCGCCAAAGCGACGGACCGCGCGGGTGGCGCTTGCGGTGATCGGGTTGGCCGGGCTGGGCGGGTGGCTCTGGTGGAAATCTGGAGTTTCCCCGCCGCCAGTCCCGCCGGTGGTAATAGCCCCGCCCGTAGTCACGCCGCCGGTCGTGCAATCGCCGCCAATCGTCGCGCCGCCCGTCGTGGAGCCGCGCGCCTATCTGACGATCAAGCCGACGCCAGCGACCGCCCAAATCCGGATCATGAACATCGGCCACGCGTATCGGGACGGGATCGAACTGACGCCCGGCGACTTCGATCTGGAAGTGAGCGCCCCCGGTTATCAAACCTACCGTGGGTGGCGCACGCTGGTGGCCGGCGTGCAGGAAGTGGCAATCGTGCTGCAACCGAACCCACCGGTGTCCCTACCCGTCGTGCCCGTCGCGCCGCCGCCGACTGCTGCGGACATCGCCCGCCAGAAGGAACTGGAGCTGCAGCTGGCGGTAGTCAAGAAGCTGCTGGAAGCGCGCAGGATTCCGGCAGCGCGGCGGGCGCTGGAGGATGCGAAGGCGGCGGATCGGGAGGGCCGAGTAGAAACGTTCCGGCGCGAACAAACCACAGTCATGCAAGCCACGGCGCTGCTGTTTTTGGAGCAGGGCCAACCGACGCTGGCCGAGCGGGTGCTGAACGATCTAAAGCAGTGGGACCCGCAGAGTCCTGAATACCAGGCGCTGCGGGAACGGCTGGCGCGCGGGCGATAAAACACCGTTGAAGAAAATAAGGGTAACGACGATGCGAAGCGGGTGGAGTTGGATCGGATGGGGGATGGCGCTGGGGCTAATAGGCTTGGGGGCTTGGGGCGCGGAACCCGACCCGGAAGAAGTGCGCCGGCGGATGGAAATATATATGCGGGAGGAGAAACCAGCCCCAGTCTCAAAGCCCACGCCCAAACCCGCGCCAACGGTGAATTATGACCACGAAGCCTGGAAGTCGGCGGAGAAATGCGGGACGGCGGCGTGTTTTCGGGCGTATCTGGAGGAGTACCCGAAAGGTCGGTACGCGAAAATGGCGCGGGCGCGGCTGGAATCGGAACCTCGGCCGGCAACGGCAATATCTGACATCGATAAGTCACGTCCTGACCCTAGCCGGGCACGCGAGGAGTTAGAGAAGTATTCGCTGGGTTCGCTGAAGATGATGGGGACCGTCCCTATGGGCGGCGAACTGTGGGCTCTGGTTCTAGCTCCCGATAATGTTGTGCATCGGGTTGGGAAAAACAATTACTTGGGCACTAACTACGGCAAGATCATCAGTGTTACAGAGCGGCGGATTGAACTGAAGGAGATCATCTCGGATGGACTCGGACGTTGGCAGGAACGTGATGCGTTTCTATCGCTGACCCAATAGACACAAAAGATCGTTACTGGTCTGGCTCATCTGGCTCCCACGCTCCAGCGTGGGAGCCAGTCCAGACGCTCCAGTGTCCACGTCATGCCCCTGGACTCTTACCGCTGGAGCGGCTCGACGGTATTCTCACGCCGGTGCGTGGGAACGAGAAGTTGACTTCATCGGGCTTTCAGGCGCGGGCGGAGTTCAGACATGTTGCCCGGCCAAAATGCTCTCGGCGGCGATGTACGTCTCGATCTCGGCCCGATGCGCGTCGTAGGATGAACGGACTTGAAAGACTACTGCCGGGATTGTTGCTGGGCGTGGGGTGGCCAAGGATGACCGTCGGCACGGGGGAGCCGGCGGAAACGCATCGGCATGGTGATGGCCAGTTCCCGCCACTGGCCGGGCGCCAGTCCCTCCAGCGTCCAGTCGCCGATCCAGCAGCGGATCAGGCGCAGGGTCGGATGGCCGACGGCGGCGGTCATCCACCGAACCTGACGGAGCGCGTTCAGTTGCGACAGCCTGGCCTCGATGAACCGTTGGATCTTGCGGTACGACGTGGCGTCCGACAAGATCGCCAGAATGCTGAACGACAGCAGGTGCTCCAAGCCATACCGCCGACCTTGAGGACGGCGGTGATCGGGAATCGCGGCGAGAAAGGTCGGCAACAGCGTCGGCCCATCCTACTGTCTGAAATAACCTATAGAATTAATTAGTTGAGAAGCGTTGAACAGCCCTGAGGACGTGGTGGTCGATATTGGGCGGAGAAAACGACATTGAACGGCGCCCGACATCGCGCGAAACTGTCGCGGTTCGAAGCGTGTTCGCGCCCATTTCCCCAGCGGCTCATCGTTCACCCTTCACTCGACAAGCTCCAAGCTCTCATGACCCATCATGCGTAGATTCCCGTCGTTTCCCGCTCGTTCGACCGCGCTGGCGCTGGTCGTGCTGCTGGCGGTTGGTTGCGCCGCCAAGGGCGACCCACCCCCGCCGCCACCCGCCGGTATCCGAGAGGATGGATCATTGGTCCTTGCTCGCGCCGACAACAATCGAATCGCCGAGCTTCGAGTGGGCGAGCGCCTGGTCGTGCGGTTGCCGGAGAATCCCACGACCGGTTACACTTGGGTCATTGACGAGACCGACAGCCGCGTTCTGGCACTGGGTAGCACCGGTTACACTCCGCCCGAGGAGGGATCCATCGGGGTGCGCGGCCAGCGCGCCTTCGTTTTCACCGCCCGCCAACCCGGCGAGGTCGCGCTCAAGCTCAAGTACTGGCGGTTCTGGGAAGGCAACGCCTCGGTGACCGAACGATTCGTCGTCAATCTGCGCGTTCTGCCCTAGAGGCATCCGCGAGATTTGATTACGATACCCAGTTCCGGCGTTTTCCCGATGCCGGCGACTATTGAATCGAACCTTCCATCCCGACCAATCGCAAGCTAATCA
>CALGOO010000074.1 GCA_937960715.1 uncultured Candidatus Competibacteraceae bacterium | reverse complement strand
TAAATCGCTGCCAGTCGCTGGCGGGCGCGAAGCGTGATCGGTGTTCCCCGGTTTAGGCTGTTTCCGCATGTCGCGGTGGCCTTGTTTGTCGTGGCTGCTTGGTTTGGCGGCCTCGAACTCCGAGGGCTTTTCATTCCGGACGAAGGGCGCTACGCAGAGATCCCGCGAGAAATGCTGGCGACCGGCGATTGGGTTACGCCACGCCTGAATGATCTGAAATATTTTGAGAAGCCGCCACTACAGTACTGGATGACGGCGTTGTCGTTCCGGCTGTTCGGGGAGGATGAATGGACGGCGCGCCTGCCATCCGCGATGTTTGGCTTTTTCGCGATGTTGATGGTGGGGTACACCGGCTATCGGATCTGGGACGCGCGGACGGGCGTACTTGCTACCGCCATGCTGGGCGGCTCCTGGGCTTATTTCCTTGCCGCGCAATACCTGACGTTGGACATGACGCTCACCGCATGCCTCGCGTTCGCGCTTTGTTCGTTCTTGCTTGCCCAGACCGAAAACGCCGCACCGGGCCGAAAAGCCTGGATGCTAGCTGCGTGGGGGGCCGCCGCGCTGGCGGTCTTGAGCAAGGGGTTGGTCGGCGTCGTGCTGCCGGCCGTCACCCTTTTCGCCTATATTGCGTTTCGGCGCGAGACCGCGCTTCTCGGACGACTCCATCCCGTCGCCGGCGGTGTTCTGTTCTTGCTGATCGCCTCGCCGTGGTTCGTCGTGGTCCAGCATCGCAATCCGGAATTCTTCGATTTCTTTTTCGTCCACGAACACTTCCAGCGTTTTGCCGAGTCTGGCCACAACCGTCCTGGCGCTTGGTGGTATTACATCCCGATCATGATCGTGGGGCTGATGCCATGGACGCCCGCCCTATTGAAAGAGTGCGCGAACTGGTACAAGGAGCGTCGGCGTCTTGGCGGCGGATTTTCCCCCGAGCGGTTTTGCGCCGCCTGGGTCGGCGTGATCGTGCTGTTCTTCAGCGCCTCCCACTCAAAGCTGCCCGCCTACATCCTGCCGGCGTTGCCGGGGATCGTCCTGGTCCACGCGCGCCGGATTCGAACACGGGGACCGAACGGCCTCCAGTGGTCGGCTTGGGGCGCGGCGCTGCTCGGGATCGCTTTGCTCGGGCTGGTCCCCTTGCTTCCGCGCCTGGGAAAATTCGCGGCGCTCGGCGAGGACGCGATCGAGCGGATTCCCTGGCTTTATGTCGCTGCGGGCGCGTTGCTCGCAAGCGGATTGGCTGCCCTATGGTCGGTTCGTCGCGACCGAATTTTGACTGCCGTCCTGGTCCTGGTCTTTGGCACGCTGGGCTTCTGGAGCCTGATTTTTGGCTTTCTGTACGAGATCGACGCCGACTTTTCGTCGGAGCGACTGATCGAGGCTTTGACGGGAGATCGGAAGCCTTATCGCCCCGAGGCGCCGTTTTACACGATTGGGCAGTTCGACCATTCGGTACCGTTCTATCTCGGGCGCACCGTGACGCTGGTGAATGTCCGTGGAGAGCTAGGCCCCGGAATCGATGCCGAGCCCTACAAAGCCATTCCCACCCTGGAGCGCTTCGAAGAGCTTTGGCGAGCGCAAAAGGGAGATGCCTATGCCATCCTGCGACCGGACACCTTCGCGTATTTTCGCCAGAGGGGACTGCCGATGACGGAATTGGTGTCCGACAAGCGGCTCGTGGTCGTGAGCAGGCGGGGCGAGAATCGGTGAGCGTGCCGGAAGTGGAATTCCATCGCGATGAGCAACTCGTCAAAAAACAACGTAAAACTCGGGTGGCAACTTTGGCGAGAATGGCTGACGAGCGCGAGGAGTGAACGACTCCAAAACTTCCCCTCCGCTCCGTCCAAACCTCCCTATAATCGTCATCGGTTCGGCAGGTAGCACCCCAGGCGCGTCTTGCGTTGGTTCGGAAAAATGGATCGCGGTCGTTGCCCGCCAACCGCCCCGCAGCATCGAGAGAGCTAGAACCCAGCCAACGAACCTATCCCCGAGGAGGTGCGAATGCACATCGGCGCGTTGTTGACCCGACATGCCCGCTATCGGCCCGAGTATCCAGCGCTCGCGGTGGGCGACCAACGCCTGACCTTTCGCGACCTGAACGCGAGGGTCAACCGGCTGGCCAACGCCCTGCTGGCCGCCGGTTTGCGCAAGGGCGACAAGGTGGCGACGGTGCTGCCCAACAGTCTGGAACTGATGATGGCCTACTGGGCCGTCGCCAAGACCGGCCTGGTGATCGTGCCGTGCAGCCCCCTGCTTCAGGAAAGCGGTCTCGCCACCCTGCTGAACGATTCCGACACGCTGCTGGTATTGGCCGATGCCGGTTCCGCCGCGACCCTGAACCGCATCCGCGAGCAGTTGCCGGCGATCCGGGCCGACCGCTACGTCTTGGTGGGCGAAGGCTCCCCGCCGGGCTTCCGGCGCTATGCCGACTTCGTCGCCACGGCCGCCGCCGCCGAACCGCCCGACGCCCGCCTGGAGAGCGGCGACGTTTACAACATCATGTACTCCAGCGGCACCACCGGCGCCCCCAAGGGCATCGTCCACACCCATGCGGTGCGGGCCAGCTACTGCACCCTGTTCGCCGCCGCCTGGCGGATGACCCCGGAAAGCGTGATGCTGCACGCCGGCTCCATCGTCTTCAACGGCGCCATGCTGACGCTGATGCCCTGGATGTTCCTGGGGTGCTCCTACGTCCTGCACGAAGCGTTCGACGCCGATGCGGTGATCGACGCCATCGAGCGGGAGAAAGCGACTCACGTTCTGATGGTGCCGTCGCAAATCGTCGCGATCCTGAACAGCCCGGCGTTTCGGCCGGAGCGGTTGCGGTCGTTGGAAATGCTGCAAAGCCTGGGCGCACCGCTGCTGCTCGAATACAAAAACCGCATCAACGAGGTCTTGCCCGGCCGCTTTTACGAACTCTACGGACTCACCGAAGGGTTCGTGACGATTCTCGACAAAAACGACAACCAACGCAAAACCGGCTCGGTCGGGGCGCCGCCGCCCTTCATGGAACTGCGCATCCTCGACGACGACGGCCGCGATTGCGGTGTCGGCGAAGTCGGCGAAATCTGTGGCCGAAGCCCCATCATGATGCCGGGCTATTACAAGAAACCCGAGCTGACCGAAAAAGCCATCGTCGACGGTTGGCTGCACAGCGGGGACGCCGGCTACGTGGACGAAGACGGCTATCTGTTTTTGGTGGATCGCATCAAGGACATGATCATTTCGGGCGGACTGAACGTCTATCCTCGCGACATCGAAGAGATCGTCATCCGCCACCCGGACGTCAACGAAGTGGCGGTTTTCGGCGTGCCCGACGACCGATGGGGTGAAACGCCGGTCGCCGCCGTGACGTTGCGGCCCGACGCCAAGGCGACGGCCGCGGAACTCAAGGACTGGATCAACAGCCGGGTGGACGCCAAGTTTCAACGGGTCAGCGATGTCGTGATCATGAACGCTTTTCCCCGCAACGTCGCCGGCAAGACGCTGAAACGCGAAATGCGAGAGCAATACCGTAGGCGCTGAGGACTGGCCGGCAAGCTTGCCGAAGCGGAGTTTTTGTCTCTCCGGGTTTACTGTGGCGAGGTCCGTTCTATGCTGAAAGGAAACCTCGCGCCATGTACCCGGAACAATACCCTCGTCGCATTCTGCTCTGTGTGGCTGGTCTGTCGCCGCAGATCGTCACCGAGACTCTGTACGCTCTGACGGTGACGGGCGAACCCCGCTTCGTTCCCACCGAAATCCATCTGCTGACCACCGCCGAGGGCGCGGAGCGGGCGCGGCTGACCCTGTTGAGCGACGAGCCGGGCTGGTTCCACCGGCTGCGCCTGGATTACGGCCTGCCGGCCATCCGTTTCACCCTCGACTCTCTCCACATCCTGCGCGCCGCCGACGGTCGTCCGCTCAGCGACATCCGCCAACCAGCGGACAACGAGGCCATCGCCGACGCCATCACCGCCAAGGTCCGGGAGTTGACCGCCGACCCTGACGGCGCGGTTCATGCGTCCATCGCCGGTGGGCGCAAGACCATGGGGTTTTATCTCGGTTACGCCTTGTCGCTGTTTGGCCGCCCGCAGGACCGGCTGTCGCATGTGCTGGTGTCCAGCCCGTTCGAGTCCAATCCCAATTTCTTCTATCCGGCCCCGGTGGAGCGGGTGATTTTCGCCACCGGCCCCGACCAGCGCCCGCTCGACGCCAGTTCGGCGACGGTGACGCTGGCGGAAATTCCCTTCGTTCGCTTGCGCGACGGCTTGCAGGAGTCGTTGTTGCGCGAGGGCGCGAGCTTCGGCGACGCGGTGCGCCAGGCCCAGCGCAATCTGGCCGCGCCCAGCCTGACGCTGGACGCCGCGACCTGTCGGGTCCGCTGCGGGGAAACCGTGGTGCGCCTGACCCCGATCAGCTTTGCGTGGCTGGCCTGGTTCGCTCGGCGGGCGCTGGCGGGCTGGCCGCCGCTGCACTGGAAGCGGATCGGCCCGGCGGAGGTGGAGGCGTTTCTGGCCGAATACCGGGCGGCGCTGAATCCTCCGCCGACCCGCGACGAGCATCCGCTGATCGTGGTCCGGCGCGCGGAGGGCATTCCCAAGGAGTTTTTCGAGGAGCGCGCCAGCAAGCTCAAGCGCGAGTTGAGCCGGGTGCTGGGCGGGCCGACGGCGGCGCGCTACACGCCCCAACGGCAGGGAAGCCAGCGGCTGGCCGGCCACGCGCTGGGGCTGGAGCCACGCCAGATTCGGTTCGCCGATTTGGAGGGGGAATGAGGCGGCAAGCTTGCCGGGGCGGACAACCGCCACCGGCGGATGTTATACGCACCCTGATTGCAATACCCAATGGAGATGACGCACATGATGATTAAACAGCAATACACCGTGAGTTTTGTAACCCCGGCTTTTCTCGGCGATGCCGAACAGAATGGATCTTGGCGCACCCCGCCGTTCAAGGCGCTGTTGCGGCAGTGGTGGCGGGTGGCGGCGGCGAAGGATCACGATTACAGCCATGAACGCTTGCGGGAAACGGAGGGGCGGTTATTTGGGAATGCTTGGCTTAAAAAACCTGATGGTAAATTGGACGCCTCACAGAGCTTTGTACGGCTGAGGTTGGATACATGGCGACCCGGCAAGCTAAAAATCTGGCCGGTTAAAGATCCACGCCTCACGGAAATTAAGAATCCAGTAGGGGCGCACCTCTATTTGGGTTATGGCCCGCTCAACAACGAAAAGAGCAAGGGTACCGTGCTCAAGATGAATGCAAGTCTACAGAATGGCGACAGCACACAACTAACGCTGATGTTCCCAGAGAAAGCCCAAGGTGATTTGATAAAAACGCTGTGTCTTATCCAGAAATTCGGTACTTTAGGTGGCCGTTCCCGCAACGGCTGGGGTTCAGTTGAATTCAATGGAATAACCCCGCAAATCTCCGATAACGATTTGCTACAGGCTGTTTCCCTACCACTTGCTCAATGTTTGACTATCGATTGGCCCCATGCCTTGGGCAAGGATGCCAACGGCTTGCTACTGTGGGAGACTTCACCTTGCAAGGACTGGTCCGATGCAATGCGAGCATTGGCGTTGATCAAAATTCGCTTTCGTACCGCACTCAATTTTGGCACGGGGTTCAGCCTGCGCCATCTGCTGGCCTATCCGGTAACAAAACACGATGTGCGGGAATGGGATAGACCGCCGCCGCCCGCCCGTCTCGCTAACCAGTTGCGCTTTAAAGTAATCCGATACGGTAATGGAGTCGTCGGTATGGCCTGCCACTTTCCCTGTGCCCTGCCTGCGTCATTGCTAACACGCCTCAGCCCCCAAGAGCAACAACTAGTAAGTCGCAAACAGCGGGAAACTTGGGAAACAGTTCACGCTGTTCTCGATGATCCAAAAAACGGAATGCACCGTTTCAAGGGAGCATAAGTAATGGAACGTTCTCTCTGGCACACCAAACTCGCCGCCTGGACGCACGATCCGGCGGAAAAGGCGCTGGTACTGTTGCGCGATCCGGCCGGTCACGAGCGCGGCACCGTCGCCGAGTTGCAACGGGACATTTTCGGAGCGGCCGGCTTGCCCGATTCGCTGCGCGAAGCCGTGCAAAAGGCCGACCGCTGGGCTGCCGCCGCCGACCGCCCGCAATGGCCTCGAATGAAGGCAGACGGACCTTATGCGGACTGGACCCAGGTTCGTTTCACCGAGCGGCCGATTCTGATTCACCCCTTGTCCGGCCAAGAATACGACCTCGGCAAGCTTCCGGAAATCAGCGTCGCCGGCATCAAAGCGGTCAGCACCGACCATTTCCGGCGACTCGTCGTGCGGGACGCCGCCGGCGCGGTCGATGCCCGGCGTACTGCCCTGAGCTTCTGGCGCTTTGGGCCGAACACGCCGGCCGCCGATCTGGGAGCCTTGTGGGAACTTTTACCCGCCGATACACGGGTTCCCGATCACACCATCTGGGCGCATCTCGACCTGTCCTCGGCGCTGGCGACCGTGTTTCACGCCGATCCCGCCGGCAATCCGGCCCTGCTGGCGGTGAGCTTTGGGCCAGTCCAGGATTTCATCGCCCAAGCCCGCACCACCTCCGACTTGTGGGCCGGTTCGCACCTGCTGTCGCGCATCGCCTGGGAAGGGCTTCGGGTGATTTGCAAAGAGCTGGGGCCGGACTGCGTGCTGTTCCCGCAACTGCGCGGCGTGCCGCAGGTGGATTTATGGTTGCGGGATGAAATGGGGCTACCCGCCGGACGATTTGCCAACGAGGAGTGGACACGGGGCCAGACCGACGCCAATCCGCTGTTCGCCGCCGCGCTGCCCAACAAGTTCGTCGCCATCGTCCCCGCCAGCCAGGGGGAGGAACTAGCGCAGCGGATTACGGAGCGAGTTCGGGACTGGACCCAACGGAAAGCTAATGCCGCGCTGGATTGCCTGCTGGACAAAGCCGGCAAGTCCATCGCCGATGTTTCCCCGGCACGCGAACAGATTGCACGGCAACTCGCCGACTTCCCGGAAGTGCATTGGGCCGCCGTGCCCTGGTCGCCGCTGGTGGTCGAGCGAGAGCGGCAAGCGCCCGACGTGTCGTCGCTGACCGATGCGCTCGGCCACTTTTATCCGAAGGGGCAATCCGGGGAGCCCGGATTCCTCGGTTGTAAAGCTTGGAGGTTGCTCAACAAGGAGCTACAACTTCCCGACGGCACGACCTTTTTCAATCCCAACGCCGGGGTGCTCTACCCAGCGCTCTACGACCTGCTCGACCGGCTGCAAGCCGCCGCCAAGTCGGTGCGTGAGTTCCGACAACTGCCGCAGGAAGGCTACCGTTGCTCGCTGTGCGGCGAGCGGGAATGGCTGACCCACGACCGCGACCTGTTGCAATTTTCTCCGCGCCAGCAAACGGAAACGCTCTGGGCGAGGGCGCAGGGTAGCGCCTGGGCGCGCAAGGGCGAACATCTGTGCGCGCCTTGCACGCTCAAGCGACTGTGGCCGAATCTGTTCGTGGCGGAAATCGCCAAAGCCATCAGCGGAAAAGCCAATCGATTCGTTGTTTCCACTCATACCCTGGCGCTGGCCACGAGCCTCGAATACTGGCTCGATCAGCCACGGCGCTCCGCCCTGCCTGCCGGACTCGCCAGCCAATTGGAAAAAATGGCGGACGAGGACACCGTAGCGCTACCCCGCAAACTGGCGCGCCGCCTATGGCAAGCGGAAAAAGCGGGGGATCGAGATGTGCGCCTGATGTTGCGTGGCCTGCCGCTGTTTCTGGAGCAGCGCAAGGAAAATCTCGCCAGCGATGATCCAAAGGAGCGTGAGAAAGGCGAAAAATTACAAGCGATTGTTGAGACGGAACTTAAAGAAAAAGTCTTTGGCGATAAACATAAACCCGAAACCTACTACGCCCTGATCATGATGGATGGCGACAGCATGGGGGCGTGGTTGTCCGGCACGGAACCCCGCTACCAACTGAGCTACCGGGAAGCCTGGCATCCACAAATCCGCGCGAAAGTCGCCGAACGGGTCCAGCAGGCGGACGGCGACCTGGCGCGCTATCTCGATCAACTCCGCCCCGTTTCCCCCGCCCGGCACATGGCGGTCTCCACCGCCCTCAACAGCTTTGCGCTGCGTTTGGCCCGCTACATCGTCGAGGACATCGGCAAGGGCAAGCTGATTTACGCCGGGGGCGACGACGTTTTGGCGATGATCTCGGTGGATGACTTGTTACCGGTGATGTTCCTGCTGCGTCTGGCCTACAGCGGGGTGTTTCCCGTCGTCAATGCAAAACAAGCCTGGATATGGCTCAGCGGTGATTCGGACTGGCTGGACATCCGGCGGGGGCACATTTGTTACGGCAAACGGCTGTTCCGCGTCATGGGTCACAAGGCCACGGCCTCGGCGGGCGCTGTGGTGGCCCACCATCAAGCGCCGTTGGCCTACGTGCTGCGCAAGCTGCGAGAGGCCGAGAAACGGGCGAAAATCCAGGGCGGGCGCGACGCTTTCGCCATTGACCTGTTGAAGCGTTCCGGTGGCGCGATCCAACTGACCTGTCCGTGGTTGTTGCCAAGGGACGCGGACGGGCAAGCCGACTGGAGCGTTTTTTCCGATGAGAAAACAAGCCTCCCTCTCGAAACCACGCCGATGGGGCAACTCATTCGTCTGCGCGACCGCTTCGCCGGGGAGGATTTCTCCCGCCGCGCCGCCTACCTCACGCACGGCTGGCTGGATGACATGCCGAACGACCCGGCGGCGCTGGAAACGATGCTGGCTTATCAATTCCGGCGCCAGACCCAGGGCGGTCAGCAAAATCAGCAAAACAAGCAGGTCTCCGAAAGTTTGGGCCATGGCCTGGCCAAACTGGCGCAAGCCGCGAAACCCAAGGCGCCGGCTGATTTCATCCGCGATTTTCTGGCCGTGGCCGAGTTTTTGGCCCGTGAAGGGCGGGTCGGCAAGAAAGACCAAACGCGCAATGCCAGGGAGAATGCCGCATGATCGAGTATCGTTTCATCGAACCGCTGGATGTGCTTTATCTGCGCGGCAACAAGTTGTTCGACGGGGCCGGCGCGCACGGCGCGGCGCTGATGCCGCCCTGGCCGTCGCTGGCGGCGGGCGCGCTGCGCTCCCGGATGCTGGCCGATGGTGGAGCGGACATGGCGGCCTTTGTCCGGGGCGAGCCGCTGGCCGATCCGCGTCTGGCCGAGACGCTGGGAACGCCCGATCAGCCCGGGAGTTTCCGTATCGCCGGTTTCACCTTGGCCCGACGAGTCGGCGACGCCATCGACCCCTGCTTCCCGTTGCCCGCCGATGTCGTGGTCACCGATAACGAGTTGAACGACGCGAGCTATTTAACGCCGACCACCGTTTCCGGGACGCTCCGTTCCAGCGCGGCATTCGCCAAATTGCCGATCCTGCGCGCGGCGAAACCGGGTAAGCCCATTAGCGGACTCTGGCTGAATGGCGCGGGCTGGCAAGCCTATCTGAACGGCGAACGGCTGACCGCCGCGCATCTGTTGCGTTCGTCCGACCTGTGGCAAACCGATCCGCGTTTGGGCATTGCCCTGGAAGGCGAACGCGGCGCGGTGCAAACCGGAATGCTCTATACCGCCGAGACGGTGGCGTTGCGGCGCAAGGGCCGGGATGCCGCGACGGGCAAAAACTATCACGCTGTCGGGCTATTCGTCGGTGTGGACGGCGCGGATGGCCTGATACCGCAAAGTGGGCTGCTGCGCTTCGGCGGCGATGGACACGGCGCGGCGGTTATGCCCTGTTCGACGCAACCGCCGGAACCCGATGGGTCGCGCATCGACCGTGAAAAACGGTTCCGGCTGATTCTGGCCACGCCGGGTTTATTCGAGTGCGGTTGGCGCTTGCCAAACCTGGATGCAGACAACCTTTGGCGCGGCCCCGACGGCTGCACCGCGCGGCTGGTCGCGGCGGCGGTCCATCGCGCCGATACGGTCAGCGGCTGGGATTTGGCGAAGTGGCAACCGAAACCGGCCCAGCGCATCGCACCCACGGGTTCGGTGTACTGGTTTGACGATTTCCAGGGCAAGGCCGAGGCGCTCGGCAAGCTTGCCGCCGACGGTTTTTGGGCGATTTCGCCGTATCCTGACCCCAGCCGTCGCGCCGAAGGATTCAATAACGTCTTGATCGCGGCGTGGCAAAAAACTGCCTGAACCTGAAAGGAGGACATCTCATGCGCGCTATTAAGTTGCATGCCCAGATCAACGCCGAACACACGCTGAGTCTGCAATTGCCCGCCGATGTGCCGCCCGGCATGGCGGAGGTCATCGTGCTGTATTCGGAAACGCCGGTTACCGGCAAACCCCGCTCTCTCGAAGAATTCATGCAACGTTTGCAGGAAGCGAATATTCCCTGCCGCACCAAGGAAGAAATAGATCACTACCTCGAAGAAGAGCGTAACTCGTGGGAGCGTGATGATGTCCGCGATTTACCTCGATAGCTGCATTGTGATTTATTTGACCGAGGGGCCAAACCATTTCCGGGAGATTTGCTATCGGGCGCTGGCAAATCGTAAAGCAGGCGGCGCGCAACTTTGCTTTACTAGCTTGACTCGTTTGGAATGCCGGGTGCTGCCAATGCGCAATGGACAACAGCGAGTTTTGGAGGAATACGACAATTTTTTCAGTCTGCCTGAAGCCAGGCAGTTATCGATCAGCGACCACGTTTTTGAAATCGCCACGGAGTTGCGCGCTTTCCAAAATCTCAAGGCGGCCGATGCGCTGCATTTGGCCGCCGCCCTTCATCACGGCTGCACGGAATTTTGGACCAACGATCTTCGTCTGAAACCCGCGGCGGCCAACCGCCTGCAAATTGTCAATCCGCTTGACCCGATCAAGGAATGAGGAGCCATCATGTTTCAAGCACAAAAAGCACTTTTTATCTACTGCGTCAGCCCGGTCCACATGGGAGCGGGCGCCGCGATGGGTCTGATCGACAACCCGATTCAGCGCGAACGGCATACCGACTATCCCATGATGGCCGGTTCCGGCTTCAAGGGCGCGGTGCGACATCGCTTTCAAGCCGAGGGCTGGGACAAGGATTTGATCGCCCGAATCTTTGGACCGGAAACCAACGCCTCCGAACACGCCGGAGCCATCAGCTTTGGCGATGCGCAACTGGTAGCGTTTCCGGTGCGCTGCACCAGGCGGGCTTACGTGTACGCCACCTCGCCCACGGCGCTGGCGCGAATGAAACGGTTACTTGCGCTCACTTTGGCCGATAAGGCGCTGTCTCTGCCGGATGTGAACATTGAACCTGGGCAATGCGCCATTGCCAATCCTGATCTACTCACGGGTGATGGCCGAGACAAACTGCACCTTGAGGCGTTCGAGTTGCAAGCGGTCGTCAACAAGAATCTCATGCAAATCAGCGAATGGTTGGCAAGTCATGCTCTGCCCGCTGGCGATGCCTACGCCTTCTTCCGCGAAAAGCTCAAGACAGATTTGGTGTTGTTGCCCGACGAGGATTTTGGTTACTTCGTCAAAAATGCGACGGTGGTGGAGCCGCATGTCTGCATTGATAACGATACGGGTGCCGCCAAAGGAACGGGATTGTTCTACACCGAAAACCTGCCGCCGGAATCGCTGCTATTGGCTCCGCTGATGGCCACGGCGGAACGTAGCGGCAAAGGCGCGATGCCGGCCGAGGAAGTCCTCGCCGCCGTGCTCGAAGGCAACGAGAGATTGAAAGGATTAAATGGGCGACTCGTGCAGGTGGGCGGCGACGCCACCACCGGGCGCGGGCAAATCGTCATCACGGCGGTGGAGTAGATGCGATGGCCAAGGATCCAATTAAATCCACAGTGATGACGAAAGCCAAAGCGACTCCACCTATTACGGGTTGCAAGCCCGCTTCAACCGAGAGCCTTGAACAGCAACGGGCGAAATTCGCCTGGGAGCGGGTGCAAGGCTGCTCGAAGGACTATACCAACCTCGCCAAAGCCGCTCCGGCGCTGATCATGAACAACAGCCTCATGCAGGCATTGGCGTTTTATCAAAGCAAGAACAAGGAACATCACCTGACGCTGAACCGGCATCTGTGCGAGTGGTTACGCCAACGCGGCATTGTCCAGCAAGCGGATTTTGCCAGTGTGATGACGGCGCTTCACAAAGCGGATGCAACGACTTTCCGCCGCGCCACCGAGGAAACGCTGGCCTTGCTCAAGTGGATTCGCCAGTTCGCGGCGGCGGTTTGCGGCGATGAGTGAGAAGGAGCAAAACCATGGCTAAACCTGCCGTTCCTGATTATTTGGGACAGACCTTCGACGACACGCCGCCTGGTCATCGCTTCACGCTCTATGGCGCTTTCTGGGAGCCGGATCAGGGCTGGCAGCGGGTTAAAAATGTTGCCTCAGCCAATTTGAAGAGAGACTTTGGCCCGCTGACACCCCAGATCAAAAAACTGCGCGACGCCCTGCGCGACCGTCAGGCGCATGTCGCCGCTGCCCTCGGTGATGCCATCTGGCATATCGCGGCCCAGTCCAGCGCCCCGTTCGTGACCGGGACCGGCATCGAGCATCCGCTGGAAAACGGCATGGCGTTCCTGAATCCCTACGGCTTGCCGTATCTAGCCGGTTCTGGCGTCAAGGGCGTACTGCGCCGAGCGGCCGAGGAATTGCGCCACGATGTGTTTGATGAAGGCGCCACAGGTTGGGATCAGCCTGCCATCGACGCGCTGTTTGGCAGGGAACCCAAATCCGGCGACACCGAACACACTCGTGGCGCCCTCAGCTTTTGGGATGTATTTCCGCAATGCGACCGGCTGGCGGTGGACATCATGACCCCGCATTACGGCGACTATTACCAGGGCAATGGCAATGCCACGCCGCATGATAGCGGCCAGCCCAACCCGATCCTGTTCCTGACCGTGCCACCGGGCAGTGGCTTTGGGTTCTTCGTGCAGTGCGATCCGGCCATGCTGCCGGAATCGTTGAAGGAGTCCTGGCAAGACCTGTTGGAATCCGCGTTCCGGCACGCCTTCGACTGGCTGGGTTTCGGCGCGAAAACGGCGGTGGGTTATGGAGCGATGCATCGCGATTTGGAAGCCGAACAGCAACGTCGAGCGGAGACGGCCCAGCGGGTCCGCCAAGCTGCCGAAGCCGCCCTGTCGTCGGGACAGAAAATGATCGTCGAATTGCGGCGCTGGTTCGATGAAGACCAGACGGCCAGGCGTAAGGAATCCGGCGGGCGGCTCGCCAATCGTTTGAATGAGTTGCTCAAGGACGGCTTGCCGTGGCCGGCGGCGGAGCGCGAGGACTTGGCGCAGCTGGCCGAAGCGATTTATGGCTATCTGGACTGGGGCAGCGGCAAAAAGAAGCAGGAACGCAAGGCTAAAATCCAGCAACTACGAGAGGGCGCGACCTAATACCAATTCCCGATAGGTTTTATATTTCCCATGTAGGGCGGGTTAGCGAAGCGTAACCCGCCGAAACCGCAATCGAATCGGCGGGTTACGGGCTGACGCCCTAACCCGCCCTACGATTCTGAACCATAAAATCCATTGAGAAACGGTATAACATGTCTCCCAATTATTCTGTTTTGCACCGTCAGCGGTTCCCACGAACCGATCCTGACTGCGTTTGCGGTAAGCCGCCATCCTTACTTCAATTCCGCAATCGCTTCCAACCCTGATTAGGAATTCATTATGCCCAAGCCTTGTTTGATCGTTTCCACCTGTGGCACGAGTCTGCTGAACAACAATGTCGGTTCCGACCTGCGGACCCTGCTGACCGACTTTGCCAATCAATCCAAGCCGGAGGACGTGCCGCCCGAACAACGCCAGCGCATTCAGCAGCATCTTGATGCACGACACGGGGAATTCGCGCGGGAAACCGATTTGAAGCGCCTGATGGACCTCAGCGCCGAGTTGAACGGCGTGATCCGGTTTTATGGCGGTAATCCCGGCGTCGCCCGCGATCAACATGTGCTCCTGGCGACCGATACTTGGCTGGGCGAGAGCACCGCCCGCATCGTGTCGGACGTACTCGAACGCCATGGTCATCAGGTTGAAGTCAAGCGGGTGCGGGATTTGCGAACCGACGACCCGGACAGCTTCCGTTGGGCCATGTCCGACTTGGTTGCATGGTGCGCTGAGACCCTCAAGGGTTATCGGGACACTGGCTATCGCGTGGTGTTCAATCTCACTGGCGGATTCAAAAGCGTGCAAGGTTTCATGCAGGCGCTGGGGATGATTTACGCCGATGAAAGCGTCTATGTCTTCGAGCGAACCGAGCAACTGTTGCGCTTGCCGCGCCTGCCGGTGCAACTCGATTCCGCAGCGATTTTGCGCCAGGATTTCGCGATCTTTCGGCGAATCGCGGCGGGTTTGCCGGTCCGGGAGGCGGAAGTGGCCGACGTGCCGGAATCGCTGGTGAACGTGCTCGATGGGCAAGCGGTGTTTTCTCCCTGGGGTGAACTGATTTGGCAAGAGGCGTATCGCGCCGTTTATGGCGCGGGGTTGTTGGAACCCATCACGTCCAAGCTACGTTATGGACCGCGGTTCCGGCGTTCGCTGGAAGGCTTGGCGCCGGATCGGTTGCGCCATGTCAACGAACGCCTGGATCAACTGGCGCGACGCTTGGAGGAGGGTGAAAGCTACAATCCGCGCTCGCTGGATTTCAAACCACTTAGAGGCGGCTCTCATCAAGGCAGCACGCACGAATGCGACGCTTGGGCCGATGAAGGCGCCAAGCGTCTTTTCGGGCATTTTGAAGGCGGGAGCTATGTCATCGACCGACTGGACAAGGGCTTGCATTGAATGAAGAGTACGGGAGCACACACCTATGCAATGGCAGCAAATCTGCGATAACCCGTTGTTTCGGGATATGCCGTTCAAGTTTGAAACCAACCGCTGGGGCAAGATCGAAATGAGTCCGGCGACCAATCAGCACGGTCTTTATCAGGCGCGCATCATTCGCTGGCTCGCTAAACTACTCGACGGCGGCGAACCGTTGGTGGAATGCGGCATTCAGACCGCCGAAGGCGTCAAGGTTGCCGATGTTGCCTGGGGTAGCACAGCGTTTTTCAAGCGGAACCAGCGCGCCAACCCTTATCTGGAAGCGCCGGAGATCGTGGTGGAGATTCTTTCGCCTTCCAATACGGCTGAGGAAATGCGAGCAAAACAGGCGCTCTATTTCGAGCGTGGCGCTTGGGAGTTTTGGCTGTGCGATCAAACTGGGGAGCTGTATTTTTTTGATCCGAATGGGGCCATAGCCAACAGCCGCCTCGCGCCACTGTTTCCGGCATCCATCGAAGCCGACTATTCGTGACCACCCTCTTCGTCTCCCGTCATCCCGGCGCCCGCCATTGGGCGGCGGAAGAAGGCGTCACTGTGGACCAAGTGATTGCCCATCTCGATCCCGACACCGTTCAGCCGGGCGATGTGGTCATCGGCACCCTGCCGATCCACTTGGCGGCGCGGGTGTGCCAGCGCGGCGGGCGCTATCTGCACCTGAGCCTGGAATTGCCGCCGGAGTGGCGCGGGCGGGAATTGTCCGCCGCCGACCTGCGCCGCTTCGGGGCACGGCTGGAAGAATTTCGGGTGATCTCTATCGCGGCGGACCGACCTCGGTCAGATTGACGATCTCCATGGTTTCATCGCCCATGGTCAGCGCGTAGATGCCTTCCCGCGTCAGGTAGCGCACGTCGCTTTCGGCCAGCGCCAGCGCGGAAAACACCGGAATCAGCCGCCGCCCGGCGTATTCGGGGAAGAAACCGAAAAAGTCGCCGCTTTTCACGAAGGTCGCGAAGTGGGTCAGATACTCCGGGCGCATGGCGCCGCCCTTGGTTTCGTTGAACAGCACCATGCCCGGCCAAGCCGCCACCACGTCGAATTCGCGCATCCGGTCGGGTTCGGTGGGATGTCGTTTGCGAATTCGCGCGCCGATGAATTCCAGTTCGTCGGCGCCGAAATGTTCGCGGGCGATGCGGGGAATGTTGGGTAGGACGATATCCTCGACGATGGTCCCCAGCCGGTTGGCGATTTCACCCCAACGCTTGTTCATCTCGCGCCGATCAGCCCGCATCTCAGCCTTGAAGTCGGCCATCTCGGCCTTGAAATCGGTCATTTCGCGTTCGGAGCGTTCGCGGGAGGCCTGCATCTCGGCCTTGAAATCGGTCATTTCGCGTTCGGATCGCTCGCGCGAGACTCGCATCTCGGCCTTGAAATCGGTCATTTCACGCTCGGAGTGTTCACGCGAGGC
>CALGOO010000073.1 GCA_937960715.1 uncultured Candidatus Competibacteraceae bacterium | reverse complement strand
CCGCCGATTTGGCTGCGGTTTCGGCGGGTTACGCTTCGCTAACCCGCCCTACATGAGAAGATATGAAACCTGGTGGGAATTGATAATACCTTCTTGATAGAAAGGCAAAATTCACTCGTCGAGTCGAACCACCCATGACCACGCCCTACCTCCGCATCCGCAACCTCACCAAACGCTTTGGCGACTTTACCGCCCTCGATAACGTCAACATCGACATTCACCGGGGCGAGTTCGTCTGCTTTCTCGGCCCGTCCGGCTGCGGCAAGACCACGCTGCTGCGGGCGATCTCCGGACTGGACATCCAGACTCACGGCACGGTGGAGCAGGACGGGCGCGACATTTCCGCGCTGCCGCCGGCCAAGCGCGATTTCGGTATCGTGTTCCAGTCCTACGCGCTGTTTCAAAACCTCACGGTCGCCCGCAACATCGCCTACGGCCTGGAAAATCGCAAGCAACCGAAGGCGGCGATCCAGCAGCGAGTCAAGGAATTGCTGGAGCTGATTGGCTTGCCCGACAGCGGCCACAAATACCCGGCGCAACTATCCGGTGGCCAGCAGCAGCGGGTGGCGCTGGCGCGGGCGCTGGCCATTTCGCCGGGATTGCTGCTGCTCGACGAACCCCTGTCGGCGCTGGACGCCAAGGTGCGGGTTCATCTGCGCGAGGAAATCAAGAGCCTGCAACGCCGGCTGGGCATCACCACCATCATGATCACGCACGATCAGGAGGAGGCGATCAGCATGGCCGACCGGATCGTGGTTATGAAGGACGGTCGCATCGAACAGATCGGCACGCCGCTGGAAATCTACCATCAGCCCGCCAGCCTGTTTGTGGCGGAATTCATCGGTGCGATGAATTTGCTGCCGGCGACACGAATCGGCCATGGCGAAATTCAACTCGGATCGGCGCGACTGGCCTGCGCGGTCCAAGGCTACGAACCGGGTGCGGCGGTGCGGGCGGCGGTGCGGCCGGAAGACATTGTCTGCACCGGCAAGACCAACGGCCATGCTAACAGCCTCCAGGCCGAAGTCCACGATCTGGAGTTCATGGGGCCGTTCTTCTGGCTGAGCCTGGGCGGCGGCGAGTTGGGCGAACACCGGCTGCGGGCGCAACTGCCCAGCCAGCGGGCGCGCGAACTGGACCTGCGTCCGAGCGAGGCGATGCATCTGCACATCCCCGCCGAGCATATCCGCCTCTTCCCGAGCAGCTACTCCCATGGCTGAGCTGGCGATGGTCGCGCCGCGCGTTCGCCCCCGCCTGGGCCGCGACGAGTGGCTGATGGGCGGCGGTTTACTGGTGCTGGCGCTGTATCTCGCCGTCACCCTGCTGCTGCCGCTGGCGCTCATGCTGGCGAAAAGCGTGCAGGATCGCGAGGGCGCTTTCGTCGGCCTGACCAATTTCGCCCAATACTTCACCCATCCGGCGCTGTCGGGCGCCGTGGGCAACAGCCTGTGGGTGTCGGCGCTGGCCACGGCGATCACCATCGGGCTGGCCTTCGGCTACGCCTACGCCTTGAATCGCAGTTGCATCCCGTTCAAGGGCTTCTTCCGGCTGATCGCCATGTTACCGCTGCTGGCCCCGTCGCTGCTGTCGGCCATCGCGCTGGTTTACCTGTTCGGCAACCAGGGCGCGCTGAAAGGCTGGCTGCTCGGCGAGAGCATCTACGGGCCGATCGGCATCGTCATCGGTTCGGTATTCTGGACCTTTCCCCACGCCCTGATCATCATCAGCACCGCCCTGGCCACCGCCGACGCCCGGCTGTACGAAGCCTCGGAGTCGCTGGGCGCCAGCCGCTGGCGGACTTTTACCGTCGTCACCCTATCCGGGGCGCGCTACGGCCTGATCAGCGCGCTGTTCGTGGTGTTCACCCTGGTCATCACCGATTTTGGCGTGCCCAAGGTGGTCGGCGGCCAGTTCAACATGCTGGCGACCGACATCTACAAGCAGGTGGTGGGACAACAGAATTTCCAGATGGGCGCGGTGGTCTCGCTGCTCCTGCTCCTGCCGGCCGTCCTCGCTTTCTTCGTCGAGCGGTGGGCGCAGCGGCGGCAGATCTCCAGCCTGTCCAGCCGCGCCGTGCCTTACCACCCCAAGTCGCGCCCGGTTCGCGATCTGGCGCTGCTCGGCTTTGTCGGTCTGGTGGCGCTGGTCATCCTGGGCATCCTGGGCATGGCCGCCTTCGCCTCGCTGGCCAAGCTGTGGCCCTACAACCTCAGTCTGACCCTGAGCCATTACGACTTCAGCAACGCCGATGGCGGCAGTTGGGCCTCCTACGGCAACTCGATCCGGCTGGCGCTGTACACCGCCGTGTTTGGCAGTCTGGTGGTCTTTGTCGGCGCCTATCTGGTCGAGAAGACCCGGGTGGCGAAACCGCTGCGGACGGCGACGCATCTGCTGGCGCTGATCCCGATGGCGGTGCCGGGCATGGTGCTGGGGCTGGCCTACATCTTTTTCTTCAACGCGCCCGGCAACCCGTTGAATTTCCTGTACGGCACGATGGCGATTCTGGTGCTGGCGACCATCGCGCATTTCTACACCGTCAGTCACCTGACCGCGCTGACCGCGCTGAAACAACTCGATCCGGAGTTCGAGTCGGTGTCGGCCGCGCTCAAGACTCCGTTCTATCGCACCTTTTGGCGGGTGACGACGCCGATGTGCCTGCCGGCGATCCTGGACATCGCCATCTACTTCTTCATCAACGCCATGACCACCGTGTCGGCGGTGGTGTTTCTGTACGCCCCTCATACCACCCTGGCTTCGGTGGCGGTGCTGAACATGGACGACGCCGGCGACACCGCGCCGGCGGCGGCCATGGCGATGCTGATTGTCTACACCTCCGCTGGGGTCCGCCTGCTGCACGCCGGCTTGAGTCGCTGGCTGCTGCGGCGCACGCAGGCGTGGCGACAGCAGGGGCGGTAGGGAATTGTCGTTTAAGGTATTACAAACCCGTTGCCCATCCCGGAACCGGCGGCGTCTCCGGCAGGCGACGCGGCTCCCGCGTCGCCACTACCGCCGTTTGCTGATGGGTCCAACGCAGGATTTCCAGCGCGCCATCGGGGCGTTCCACCAGCGCGGTGCAGCTTTCCACCCAGTCGCCGTCGTTGCAGTACAGCACCCCGTGAAGATCGCGCAGGGCGGCGTGGTGGATATGGCCACAGATCACGCCGTCCAATCCGCGCCGCGCCGCCTCGTGCGCCGCCGCCGCCTCGAACCGGGCGATGTAGGCGGCGGCCCGGCCGATACGCTGCTTGAGGAAGCTGGCCAGCGACCAGTAGGGATGATTCCAGCGTCGCCGCCAGCGGTTGTACCAGCGATTCAGGAACAGCAACAGTTCATAAGCGCCGTCGCCCAGTCCGTTGAGCAGCGGTCCCCCGCAACGGACCGCGCTGTCGCATTCGTCGCCGTGGGTGACCAGAAAACGGCGTCCATCGGCGGTGACGTGGATCACTTCCGGGGCGATTTCGATGTCGTCCACCCGCAGACCGAGATAATCGCGCACCACCTCGTCGTGGTTGCCTGGCACGTAGATCACCCGGGTTCCCGCCCGCGCCTTGGCCAGGATGATTTTCAGCACTTCGCCATGGGTCGCCGGCCAGCGCCCGCCCTTTTGCAGGCTCCAAAAGTCGATCAGATCGCCCACCAGATACAACCGTTCGCAGTCGGTCTGGCGCAGGAAGTCGAGCAGATATTCGGCCTTGCATTCCTTGAAACCGAGATGCACGTCGGAGATCCACAGGGAACGAAACCTTGGGGACTCCATGGGTTACTTCCCCGGTTTTTGCCCGATGAAACGGAAGTAGCGCCAGCCGCCACCGTAAGCGTTGCGCACGGTCTGTTCGACCGGTGGGCAGAGCACATTCAGGCGCGGCGGCAGGTGACCGTCGATTCGCACATGATTGACGCCCATCCAGCGGCGGAATCCCGCGAAGCGGGTATCGTGGAAATCCACCACCGCCAGCCGGCCGCCCGGACGCAAGTCCCGCAGGGCGGCTTCCATCGCCTGTTCCCAACCGGGATTGATCATCGACAGGCAATAGGAGAACACGACCAGATCGAAGGTGGGTCGCGGATTCAGTGGCTGGTCGTAGCGCCATTGAATCAGGGTGATTCGCCCCGGATAGGCCGCCAGCTTGCGCCGTGCCCGCGCCAGCATGTCGGACGACAGGTCCAGGCCGGTGATCGCGGCATCGGGAAATTGGTGGGCAAGATGCAGCAGGTTGGCGCCCGTGCCACAGCCGATTTCCAGGATGCGACCCGGCGGGGGGGAGAGGCGGGCGATGGACTGGAGCAGCGCCGTCCGCCCAAACAGGAAGCTCCAGCGGGTAGCGTCGTACAGCCGGGCGTGCCAGCGGTAATAGCGGCTGAGAATGGCGGTGTGATCCGCCGGGGTCGCCAGCGACAATGAATCGGACGAGTTCATGCCACCTCCGCGAAGTGCAGGCTGCCGTAGGTGCCGACGCGATCCTGGGAATGCAGCGGTTCGGTCAGGGTCGGGAAGAAGCGCAGCGCCCGCCGGGTCCAGGCGGGCAGAAAACCGACATCGTCGCCGGCGGAGCGCAGCAGGATTCGGCTGCCGGGTCGGCTGTTGGCCAGAATCAGCCGCCATTCTTCCTCCAGCGCCTGGGGCTGGTGCCAGGCCAGCCAGTCCTGATGATCGAGCAACACGAAATGGCTGTACTGTCCGGGATGAGCACGCAGGAAGTCGCTAACCGTGGCGTCGTGGGTGTGAACCCGGTCAAGGTTGGCCCGCAACCTGGCGAAATTCTGCTCCATCAGATAGTTGGGGCAGCATTGCTCGGTATAGGAACCGGTCAGGTAGGCCCGCCAGAAGTAGTTGTCGTGAATCAGCACCTCGGTAAGCACATGGCGCAGCTTGTTGCTGACGTAGCCGATGATGCCGCCGGGATACTGGCGTTGAATCAGCCGGATTTGCGGGCGCGGCACGCCCAGCATGGCCAGGGCGGTCGGTTGCCGTAGCAGCCAGGTGCTGAACCGGCCCCACAGGGCGGGTTCGATTTTTTCGTACAGGGCGCGTTGCTCGACCAGGGTTTGCGCGTCCAGCAGGTCGAGCAGATAACCGCGTAGCTTGCGCCCCGACTTGAGCAACTGGCGGCTGACCAGCCAGGCCACCGCGCCGCAGGTGCCGTGGTAGTAGAACGAGTGCTTGCGGTTGGCTGGGTCGAAATAGGTGATTTTTTTGTCCCAGAACGCCGCCGCGTAGGGTGGCAGGCGCGGCCGCAACGCCTGGTACAGTTCCCGAAAGCGGGGATGCGTTCCCCGGCGGAACATCTGCTCCAGATCGCCAAAATCGCCGCGTTCGATCAACGCCAGCTTGAGCTGTAACAGGGCGTTCTGGCGAGGGTTTACGTCCACCGCGTGGATTTCCGCCGGCATCTCCAGCAGATAGTCGAGCGCATTACAACCGGCGCTGGTGAGAACCACCACCCGGCTGTCCCGGTCCAGTCCCAGGAGTTGCCGGTCGATGCGTGGGTCTTCCCAGCACATGTTGTAGATCAGATAGCGCTGGTGAATCGTCTTGAACAACAGATCGTGGGCGTGATTGCCGAGTCGAGCGCCGAGTTGCTTGACCATGCCGTGAACCTTGGTTGGAGGAGCGACCGGCTGGGGAGTTTGGGAAACGACGATAACAGGATGATTGCGCCGCCATGACCGTTTGATGATGGTCGGCCGTTTGCTCACTATCGTGTGAAGCTTGCGGGGTACGGGATCAGTAGATGGTTTGGGCAAGCTTGAGCAACTGGGAACTGATTTCAAGCCGGCTTTGGCGAGCGGCTTTTAGATTGATCTTGAACCCCAGTCTTCGCTGCTCGACGACTACGATTTCGATCATGATGCCTTGCGCCGCCGCGCCTTCCATGTCGCTGACCGTCAGCACCGGCATATCGCGCAGGATTTTCAGAAGGGAAGGTAGATCGCCGCTTTCCGAGGCGGGGACGAACAGGACGTGGCATATTCGGCTTTGGGTTGCCGAAGCGATGCGCCGCACCGATAAGGTTTTATCCTTCAACGGCTTGCCATTAAGCGAATCGAGCACCGAGCCGAGCGGGTCGGAACCGAGCACGCAAAGCACCATTTCGGGGCTTGCGTAGGGTGGCCAATCGACAAATTTCGGGAAATTGTAGAGCATCGACACCTTGACCTCCTCCGGGGAAAGGCCTGCGGCGGAAGCGACCTGCCAGTGAGCACCATTCTCCATCAGGCAAAATGCCGCCGCCAACGCAAAGCGCCGCCAGATGGAATGTCCCCGCCAGCCGGCCATGTGCGCTTAGAACCGGTAATCGAGTTTCAAGCGCCAGGTTCGGCCATCCTGAGGAATTTCCGCTTGGAGATGTTCGTCGGCTCCAGGGTCGGCGTAATCCTGGTCGAACAGGTTATAAACGCCCAAGGCAATGTCCAGGTTTTTGCCGAACGGGTGGCCGACCAGATTCAGGTTGGCGACCAACGCGTCGGCTACCATGTTGCCTTGAGTTGCGCGGCGCTGGCCGATGTATTGCAAATCCAGTCCCGCGCGCCAGATATCGCCGAAAAACGGCTGGCTCCAGCTCAACTGGCCCAGTTGACGGGGGGAGTTGTCGAGCCATCTCCCGGCTTCGTCCTCGACCAGATGCCAGCTATAACTGGCCCGAAGCCGCGTGCCATCGGCCCAGTTCCGCAGTGCTTCCACCGTGAACCCGTTGGCCCGCGCGCGGCTTAGATTTTGGAATAGCAGCAATCCTGATTCAGGGTCGGTGGTCAGGTCAATTAGATCGGCGATGTCGTAGTGATAAACGAAGGCGTTGAGACGGGTGCGTTCGTCCAGGCGCTTTTCCAGAATGATTTCATACGTCTTGATCGTCTCTGCCTGGAGGTTGGGGTTGAGCAAATAGCCAGGAGCGGCGTAATAAAGTTCGTAGGCGTTGGGGGCGCGGGAGGTCATGCTGTATAGAAATTTGAGGGTGGTTTGTTCGTCCCACCGGTGAACGAGGCCGATGCGGGGGTTGAAGCTTCCCTCTCCGTTGGCGGCGCGGTCGTAACGAATTCCGACGCTGAGATTTGTTTCGTCGCTGAACGCGAACTCGTCCAAGGCATACAGCCCCCAGCGATCACCGCTGGCGCCACTGTCGAAAATAACGGCGCCGGTTTCGTCGAACGTGCTTTGGTCGCGTCGCGAATCGTTCTGGTATTCCGCCCCGAACACCAGTTTGTGTCGGTCGAAGGCGGTGCTTGCCCACTGAAGTTCGGCGCCCCACCAACGGCCCACCGCCTGGTCGGGAAGGTCGACACCGCCGTAGATATAGTGTCCCTGGTAGTCGTAAGCGCCGTAAAACAACCGGCCTAACACATCAACCTGGGCGCTCCATGGCGCGCGATAACTGAGGTCCACGAAGGTTTGTCGATCCTGGGTGCGACTGCGGGGATCGTTGAAATCCTGGCCGAAAGAGGCGGTCGGAACGCCTTTCTCGCGGTCGACGTGCGCTACCTCCAGGTTCCAATCCTGGAAAGACAGCTTTCCAAAGAATTGACGCGCGGTCTCGTCATCAAGACCGGTCGCGATACCGTCATGGGTCGGCGGGTCATCGAATTCGGGAAAATAAAGATCATTGCCTTGACTGTCATAGGCGGACGCGGATAGCAGCAGATCCAACCCATTGTCCAGCGTGCGGCCGAAGGTCGCCCGGCCTCGGTAAGTTTCGGCGCTGGCAATCGAGCCGGTCAGTTCCATGCCGCCGATATCCCGTCCCCGCTTGGTGGTGATGCTCACCACGCCGAAAAAGGCATTGTTGCCGTAAAGCGCCGTCGCGGGACCGGCCGGCAGGAACTCAAGCCGTTCGATCAAGTCGACGTCCAGAATGAAATCGGTGCCCACCAGCGCGGCGTCGTAAATGTTGTCGTTGAGTCGGTGGCCATCCACCAGGAACAATAGATGATCGTTGTAGTCGCCGGGGCGACCGAACCCGCGCACGCCCACGCTGCTGTAGTTGCGGTCGTAGCTCACATAGACGCCTGGGAGGGTGCGCAAGATGTCGGCCAGCGTTCGGTAGCCATGAGTCTTGATATCCTCGGCCGTGACCACCGTCACGGCCGAGGGTGCCTCGCTGACCTTCTGGCCGAACTTGGAAGCCGAGTACACTTCCATTTGCATGAGATCTTCAAGGCTGAAGCGGGTGAGATCCACTGCGGTTTCCTTGGCGAAGGCCAGATGGCCAGCGCCGCCTGGCTCCAGGATCAGCCCCAGCGACCCCAGCAACGCACCAGCCAAGCGAGTCATGTTCAAAGCAAATGGAAGATGAGAGCCACACATCTTAGGAGTTACGCATTAGGAGTTACGCAGTTGCCGGTAAGGTATAAAGCGGGGATTGGTCAAATAGGCCCGCGCGGCGGGGCGGATCTCGGTCCACGGCAGCGTGATCAGGTTGATAGCCCTCGACCTAATATAGCGCGCTACCCATCGATTCATAGCGGGGAGGAAACACCATGAATCCTTCGATCCGCGAGATGGTCAAAAATCAAATATAGGATTTACGCATTGACAGGAGGTTGAAATTGTGGGTTGAGGTGCTGCAA
>CALGOO010000072.1 GCA_937960715.1 uncultured Candidatus Competibacteraceae bacterium | reverse complement strand
GCTTGCAGCACCTCAACCCACAATTTCAACCTCCTGTCAATGCGTAAATCCTACTCATGTCGATCGGTCATGGCTGTTCTCCGCTTACTGGGCCTTCTTTGGAGCAGCGGCTGGCGCTGCCGCTGGCGCGGGGACCGTCGTCGGGGCCGCGCCTTCCGGAGGTGGGCCGCCATCTTCGGTTATATTGGAAGTATGCAAGGCTTGGACGCGCCAGCCGGCTTTCTCCTTTTTCAACACCGCCGAGACATTGAGTCCAAACTCGCGCGGCTGTCCGGCCGGGTCGATGTCCTTCATGACGCAGGAAGCCATCAGCCAAGCGCCGTTGCCTTCCTCGGCTCCGGAAGCCTCCGGACACTCGTGTTTTAGCGAGCCGGCCTTGAAGGTCTCGAAAAAATGCTTGTAGGTTTCTTCGATCGCCGCCTTGCCTTTCCAGAATTCACCTTGGCCGGTGCCCATCAACGCCACGTTGGGCGTATCGGCGTAGAGCGCCATCAAGGCCTTGATGTCCTGTTTGTTCAAGGCGTCGTGATGTTGCTTGAGCACCGCCCGAAGTTCCTCGCTGGCCTTCGGTGCTTCAGCCGCCTTCGGTGCTTCGGCCGCCTTCGGCGCTTCGGCCGCCTTCGGCGCGTCCGCCGCCCAGACCGGGGCCGTCAGCGCGCAACCCAGCACGGAAATTAACAGAGCTTGTTGTGTTTTCATGGCGTTCATCCTTAATGACGGGTTGATGAAACCGGGAGCCGGTGTTTCGGGGTAATCGGGTCAAGAGGGGGAAACCGGCTATACTTTCAGCGGGTAATCCAATCTGTCCATGGGGTTTGGAATATCACGGCATTAATCGCGCGAGTAGTATAATCCGCTTCAAATTAGCGTCTGCAAAAATTTTCCGACCTCAAGGTCATCCCCCCAATTCCATCCTCACCAGTGGGAGTCCCGTCCCGTGCGAGATTTGCACCCTGTTGCTAGCCCTGTGTTTCGAGTCCAGTTTCGGCCCAGCATCGGAGCATTACTGGCGGCTCTGCTGAGCGTTGGGCCAACTCTCGCGCTGGCGCAAACGCCAGCGACGGCCCGCCCCCCCACTCCCGTTTCCATCGTCGAAATCAAACCGGAGAATACCCCGGCCACCTTCGAATTCACCGGCAAGACCGCCAGTTCCCGGCAGGTGGAAATCAATGCCCGGGTCGAGGGTTATCTCGAAAAGATCGCCTACACGGAGGGTAGCCTGGTCAAGGAGGGTCAGTTGCTGTTCCAGCTCGATCCCAAGCCCTTTCAAGCTTCGCTGGACAGCGCCAAGGCCAACCTCGCCCAGCAGGAAGCCGCGTTAACCCGGGCCCGCCAGACCCTGGCGCGGGTCAAGCCGCTGGCCAAGCAAAACGCGGTCAGCCAGCAGGACCTCGACAACTCCACCGCCAACGTCCTGGAATCCGAGGCCAAGGTACAGGCCGCCAGGGCCAACGTCGAACAAGCGCAACTGAATCTGGGCTACACCACCATCCGCTCACCGCTCACCGGCCTGTCCAGCAGCGCCAACTACCGCGAGGGCGCCCTGATCCGCTCGGGTGGGACCGGCAGCCAGCTCACCACCATCGTGCAAATCGACCCGATGTGGGTTAACTTCGGAGTTGGCGAAAACGAAGTCCTGAAAATCAGGGGCCAACAGGAGGCCGGACAGTTGAAGGGACCGGGAGTGGGCAAGGCGGAAGTGGACCTGATCCTGGCCGATGGCTCCACCTATCCGCAGAAAGGCCGGATCACCTTCGTGGATCCGGTGGTCAACGCGCAAACCGGCACCTACAACATCCGCGCCGTGGTGCCCAACCCGGACAATCAACTGAGCCCAGGCCAGTTCGTGCGGGTGCAGATCAAGGGCGCGTTCCGGCCCAACGCGATCTTGGTGCCCCAGGTCGCCGTGATGCAGGGGCCGACCGGCAAGTTCGTGTTCACGGTCGGCCCGGACAATACCGCGCAGCCCAAGCCGGTGCAAGTCGGCGACTGGTACGGCGATCAATGGATCATCGATGCCGGGCTGGAAGCCGGCGACCGGGTGGTGGTGGACGGCGCGGTGCGCCTGCAACCCGGCGCGCCGGTGCAGATCAAACCGGCCGCCGCGCCCGCGCCCGAACCGGCGAAAGTGCCGAGCGCCACCCCGCTCAAACCCTGACGAGGGCGTCCGATGATCTCTCATTTCTTCATCGACCGCCCGGTGTTCGCGGCGGTCATTTCCATCATCCTGACCCTGGCCGGGCTGTCGGCGATGGGCGTGTTGCCGATCGCCCAGTTCCCCGAAATCACCCCGGTGCAGGTCACGGTCAGCGCCACCTATCCCGGCGCCAGTGCCGACGTGGTTTCGCAAAGCGTGGCGGCGCCGATCGAGCAGCAGGTCAACAGCGTGGACAATCTGATGTACATGTACTCGTCCAGCTCTTCGACCGGCAACATGACCCTGAACGTGTTCTTCGACATCGGCACCGATCCCGACATCGCCCAGGTCAACGTGCAGAATCAGGTGAGCCTGGCCTTGCCGCAGTTGCCGGAGGAAGTATCCAAACAGGGGGTGCAGGTTCAGACCAAATCGTCCACCTTCCTGCTGGTGATCGCGCTCTATTCCCCGGACGGGAGCCGCGACGAGACCTTCGTCGGCAACTATGCCTATCTGTACGTGCTCAACGCCCTGCAACGCATTCCCGGCGCCAATCAGTCCAGCATCTTCGGCGTGCCTAACTACGCCATGCGGATCTGGCTGAAACCGGACCGGATGAGCGAGCTGGGTCTGACCACCGACGAAGTGATTCAGGCCATCCAGAGCCAGAACCAGCAGTTCGCCATCGGCCAGATCGGTCAGGCGCCCACCAACGGTCCGGTGGAACTGACCTTCCCGGTTTCCACCCAGGGCCGGCTGACCACGCCGGAGGAGTTCGAGAACATCATCCTGCGCGCCAGCACCACCGGCGCCGGCGTGTTGCGGCTCAGGGATATCGGCTATGTCACCCTGGGAATGCAGAGCTACAACCTGCGCAGCCGCTTCAACGGCAAGGTCGGCACCGCCCTCGCGGTGTACCAGCAGGCGGGGGCCAACGCCCTGGATGTGTCCAAGCAGGTGCGGGCGGCGCTGGAGGAACTGAAGAAGAGCTTCCCGCCCGGCATCGATTATTCCATCGCCCTCGATACCACCAAGTTCGTGCAGGCTTCGATCGACGAGGTGGTGAAAACCCTGATGGAAGCCATCGTGCTGGTCATCCTGGTGGTCTACCTGTTCCTGCAAAGCTGGCGGGCTACGGTCATCCCCATCGTGGCGGTGATCGTGTCGGTGATCGCCACCTTCAGCGGCATGTACCTGCTGGGTTTCTCGATCAACATGCTCACCCTGTTCGGCATGGTGCTCTGTATCGGTATCGTGGTCGATGATGCCATCGTGGTGGTGGAAAACGTCGAGCGCAACATGGCGGAATTCCATCTCTCGCCCAAGGAGGCCGCGCATCGGGCGATGGAGGAAGTCACCGGACCGGTCATCGCCGTGGTGCTGGTGCTGGGCGCGGTGTTCATCCCGGTCGGTTTCCTGGGTGGCATGACCGGGCAGTTGTACAAGCAGTTCGCGATCACCATCGCGATCTCGGTGGCGATTTCCGGCCTGGTGGCGTTGACTCTGAGTCCGGCGCTGGCGGCGTTGCTGCTCAAGCCGGGCGAACACGGCGACCAGCGCACCGACTTGCTCTACCGCTTCTTCTTCGGTCCCTTCAATCGCGGATTCGAGTGGTTCACGCATCGCTATACCGATGGCGTGCGGTTCCTGGTCAAGCGCATCCTGCTGGGACTGACGCTGTTCGCGGTGATGCTGGTGGCGATTTACGGCCTGTTTGAAAAGGTGCCGACCAGCTTCGTGCCCGATGAGGATCAGGGCTATGTGTTCGGCGTGGGCATCATGCCCGACGGCGCCAGTCTGGATCGGACCGAGGCGGTGGGCGAGCAAATGAGCCAGATCTTCCGCGCCAACCCGGCGGTCAGCAGCGTGGTCGCGGTGAACGGTTACAGCCTGTTGGATTCGCAGATGAAAACCACCGACACCACCTTGTTCGTGTCGTTCAAGGATTATGAGGAGCGCAAGGATCCGAAATTGAGCGCGCCCAACGTCATCCGCGAGGTGATGGGCCCATTCTCCAAGATTGGCGAGGCCGTCGCCCTGGTGTTCAACCCGCCGTCGATTCCCGGCCTCGGCACCACCGGTGGGTTCGAGTTCTGGATTCAAAGTCGCGGCAGCGGCGATATCAAGCAACTGGCCGAAGTGACTCAAAAGTTCATCGCCAAGGCCAAGGAGCGTCCGGAACTGCGCGGACTGACCGCCACGCTCAATCCGGCTTCGCAACAATTGTATGTGACGCTGGATCGCGAGCAGGCCCGGACTTTGGGTGTGCCGGTCAGCACCGTGTTCGGCACGCTGCAAGCGTTGTTCGGCTCGATGTACATCAGCCAGTTCAACTATCTCAGCCAGGTATGGCAGGTGATCGTCCAGGCGGCGCCGGAATACCGCTCCCGCCCGGACGACATCAAGCAGGTTTACGTGCGGTCCAACAGCGGCGGCATGGTGCCGTTGTCGGCGGTGACCAAGCTGACCTACAGCAGCGCCCCGAATCTGATCACCCGCTTCAACACCTTCCCCGCCGCCAAGGTGACGGGCGGTGCTGGACCAGGCTATAGCTCCGGTCAGGCGCTGGCCACCATGGAAGCCGTGGCCCGCGAGGTGCTGCCGCAGGGTTATTCCTTTGCCTGGAGCGGCCAGGCTTATCAGGAAAAGAAAGTCGGCGGTGATTCGGCGATGGTGTTCGTCTACGGCCTGATCATGGTGTTCCTGATCCTGGCGGCGCAGTATGAGAAATGGTCGCTGCCGTTCAGCGTGCTGATGGCGGTGCCGTTCGGCGTGTTCGGCGCCTTGCTGGCGGTCTGGCTGCGCGGGATGGAAAACGACGTGTACTTCCAGATCGGTCTGTTGACCCTGGTCGGCCTGGCGGCCAAGAACGCCATCCTGATCGTGGAGTTCGCGGTGATGAAGCACGAGGAGGGCATGCCGATCATGGACGCGGCGGTGGAGGCGGCGCATTTGCGGTTCCGGCCGATTCTGATGACCTCCCTGGCCTTCATCCTCGGCGCGATTCCGCTGGTGATCGCCACCGGGGCCGGCGCCAACAGCCGGCATTCCATCGGCACCGGCATCGTCGGCGGCATGACGGCGGCGACGGTGCTGGCGATCTTCTTCGTGCCGATGTTCTTCCGCCTGTTCGAGGGCATCAGCGAGAAAACCGGCGGCAAGAAAGAGAAAGCCGACCCGAACCCTTCCTCACAAGAGGGGAGGGAGCCGTTAGCGCTGGAAACCACACCGTCGCTCCCCTCGCCCGCTGGGAGAGGGCTTGTGTGCGAAGGCTCATCGGAGTACCGCCACGATGCGTAAGGCATTACTTACGGTTGCCATCGGTCTCGCCCTCGCCGGCTGCTCGCTCGCCCCGACCTACCAGCGCCCGGAGGCGCCGGTTCCGGCTCAGTGGCAGGTCAACATCCAGCAGGCCAACGATTTCGCCAATACCGCCTGGTGGGAGCAGTTCGGCGATCCGGTGCTGAACAACCTCATCCAGACCGCGTTGCGGGAGAACAAGGACCTGCTGATCGCCGCCGCGCGGGTCGAGGAATACATGGGCCGCTACGGCGCGACCCGTGGCGCGGAGTTCCCGCAGGTCGGGGCCAACGCCGCTGGAGCGCGCACCCGCCTCAGCGAAAATCCACCCCTGACGACGGGGGAGAATCCCGGCAACAGTTTCCAGATCGATCTGGGCGTGTCGTTCGAAGTCGATCTGTGGGGCAAACTGCGCAACGCCACCGAGGCGGCCCGCGCGCAACTGCTGGCGACCGAGGAAGCCAAGCGCACCGCGATCCTCACCCTGGTCAGTCAGGTGGCCAACAGCTACGTGCAGTTGCTCGATTACGACAAGCAACTGGCCGTCACCCGGGAGACGCTGAAAACCCGCGGCGAGTCGGTGCGGATCAACGGCCTGCGCTTCCGGGCCGGACTGATCTCGGAGCTGGATTACCAGCAGGCCGTGGCCGAGTACCAGAACGCGGCAGTCCAGGTGCCGCTGCTGGAGCGGCAGATCGCGCAACAGGAGAACGCCATCAGCCTGCTGCTGGGGCGCAATCCCGGCAAGATCGCCCGGGGCGTGAACCTGGATAAACTGGCCATGCCCCAGGTGCCGGCGGGTTTGCCGTCCGAATTACTGGAGCGGCGCCCCGACATCCGCGACGCCGAACAGCAGTTGGTCGCCGCCAACGCCCAGATCGGCGTGGCCAAGGCGGCTTTCTTCCCCAGCATCTCGCTGACCGGGTTTTTCGGTACCGCCAGCAACGATCTTTCCGATCTGTTCAACGGCCCTTCCCGCACCTGGCAGTTCGCCGGCCAACTGGTCCAGCCGATCTTCACCGGCGGCACCCTGACCGGCCAGTTGCAGCAGGCGGAAGCGGTGCAGCAGGAAGCATTGTTCAATTACCAGAAGGTGATTCAGCGCGCCTTCGCCGAGGTGGACGACAGTCTGATCGCGGTCAGCAAGCTGCGCGAGCAGTTGAAGGATCAGGTGGCACAAGTCAGCGCCCTGCAACGTAATTTGGATCTGGCGACGCTCCGCTATCAAAACGGTTATTCCGACTACCTGACGGTGGTGGATGCCGAGCGCAATCTGTTCACCGCCCAGCTTCAGTACGTCCAGAGTCAGGGTCAACTCTACACCGCCCTGGTTAGTGTGTACGCCGCGCTGGGCGGCGGCTGGGTAACCGAGGCCGAACAGATGAGCACACCGCCAGCCAAGGCGACCGCTTCACCGTCGCCGGCTTCGTAGCGGCTTCGTTCACCGAAAAAACAGGGCGCGAGAACGCGCCCTGTTTTTTTATGGCTGGGAAATCGCGCCCAAGCGACTTAGGCGGGCTTCTCCAGATTAGGAGCGGCAGCCTCGGCCGGCGGCTTGGCCGCATCCAGCACCGCTTGCAACTTGGCCTCGTCCTCGTCCGACAGCGAGGTTTTCAGCAGCCGTCCGCCGGTGCCTTCCAACTCGGCCAGCACCTTGTCCGGGGTGAAATGCTTGACCAGCACGAACAGCACCGAGGAACCCGGCTTCAATTCGGAGGCCAGCTTCTTCATGAAATCATCGTTGATGCCGACATCGGCCAGCGCGCCGCTCAACGCGCCGCCGGCCGCGCCCGCCGCCAGCCCCAGTAGCGGATTCAAGAAGATCAGACCAATCAACAATCCCCAGAAGCTGCCGGAGGCCGCGCCGGCGGCGGTCAGGTTGTGAATCTGGTGCAGCTTGACCTTGCCCTTCTCGTCGCGGACAGCGGCTACCGCGTCCTCCAGGTCGATCAGGTACTCCTTCTGCATCCGCAGCAGCCGCAACCGGACCTCCTGGGCGGTGTACATGTCATCGTAGGCGACCGCGACAAACGTGTTGCTCATCGTAAATTCTCCCAAAGTGCTCTAAGGCGGTTGATGGATAAGGCATTTCACCTCGTGATTCATCCAAATGGGTCTGGCGGCTTCACCGCCTTGGAACGGCAGTCGCCAGGCAATCGACCGTCAGACCGTTATTTAGATAAAGAATTTTCAGGCGATCGGCGTATACCTCTTGAGGCAATTGGCCGTAATAGGTTTGATAAGTCATGCTTTCGAACTGTGCGCGCTGTTCCGGCGTATTCAGGGGAAGCGCCCCGTAATTCGGCTCGCAGCGTGCCTCCGCCCCCGACAGCCAGCTTTGAAATTCTCGGTCGGTCGCGTAATTCAACACGCAAGCGCCGACCGCCCATGCCGACATCAACACCGCTATTCGCCATCCCATCGTCGTCGTTCCCGGTGTGAGAGTCTATACGAAAACCAAGTTATCGATTGTAGGTAGATTGTAAGAGCGAACCTGCTCGCGATGGGAAGATGAACGCGCGCCAGGTCCGCATCCCGGTTCAGGTCCGGGGTCTTCCGGCGGTCATGGCGTCTTGACGCGGACAATCACCGCCGTGATGCCTTGCAGGGCGATGACCGCGTCGTAAAACTCCTTGCCGCTCAGTTCGCTCAGCTGTACCAGGGAGCCCGTCACTTCCTTGACCGTGCCGTTGAGGTCCTCGCCCGAGCCGAGACGGATCGTGACCTTCTTGCCTTTCTGGGCCGCCAGCACTTTTCCAATCGTGTCGTTCTGGCCGAGAACCAGGGGTTCCGCCGTGGCGGCGACGTTTATCATGCTTCCAAATACGGCGGCGATCAGGATACCTTGCTTCATCGTCGAGTCCTCGTGGTGATCATCGTGAGCGGCGGTGGGATTGCGTTCGGGCGATTGTCGCTGGGAGGCAAGTCGAGACTCATCATCGGCGATGGAAGCCGACGCTCGATGGCTAAGAGACTGTCGAAAAGCTCTTCATTGATTTTTAAGAAAAATTTTTCCTGGGCTAGGCCATATTCGACTGTGTAGGCCAAAAACCGGCTGGAAGCCCGAATCGACAGTCATATAAATCAAAGAGTTAGTTTTTATACAGGCTCTAACAATCGCCGCGCATGGCGAACGGCAAGATCAGGTTCCGCCACCCCCAAAATCAGGGTTTCCCTGATGCCGGTACGCTATCCGATGGACTATTCTAGCAACTGGCTTCGGTGGGTGGATTTTGATTTTCGACCGTTCAAGCCGGGCTGAAGCGCCGTTTTCAGCCCGGCTTTGATTACTTGTGTGGAAATTGGAGAAATTGAATATGTCAGATTACATTCCATGGTCCGACGATCTCAGCGTGGGTCTTCAGGAAATCGACGAGCAGCACAAAATCCTCATCAGCCTGATCAATTCCCTGTACAGCGAATCGATCTTGAAAAAGGCGGATCAGTCCGTCGTCGATTCCATCCTCAGCGAACTCAAACAATACACCGTCATACACTTCTCGGTCGAGGAAAGCCTGTTCCGCCTGTTCGATTATCCTCACACCGAAACTCACCAAAAACAGCACGATAACCTCAAGGAAGAACTCGCCACGGTTCATCGTAAATTCAAGGGCGGAGAACCCGTCAGCATTGAGCTAATGAGCTTCTTAAGGCGGTGGATTAAAAACCATATCATGATGGAGGACAAGAAATATGCTCCCTTTTTCTTGGAGAAGGGCCTGAAAAGCAGTTGGTCCAAGCAACAGTCGTGGATAGGGAAAGTCTGGAACTCGATTTATCTTAAATGACCTTTTGAAAGCAGGTTCACGCCGATCTCCCCGGTCGACCGTCGCGGGGTCCACGCGGGGGCGATGAACGGCAATGCCTGGACCGCCGCATCCCGGATATCGGCATTTCGACATTTTGATCCAGGAGGTGGCAGCCTGGGAACAGCCCCGTAACGCCGATCCCTGAGGTGAACTGGCGCATCACCACTCCCGACGCCCGTATCAAGCTCAAGCGCCTCTACCCGTCAATTCAGGGCGGGTGAAACACTATCGAGAAATGGCCTCAGGATGATTTTCGGAAATGAAATGAAGGTTCTCGGTATCAGCGGCTGGAGCGGCTGTGGCAAGACCTCCTCGATCGTGGCCCTGATTCCCCGGTTGCGAGCGCGGGGGTTGACCGTGTCCACGCTCAAGCACGCGCACCATGATGTGGACCTCGATACGCCCGGCAAGGACACCTGGCGTCACCGCGAGGCCGGCGCTCGCGAAGTGATCCTGGCCACCGGCCGCCGCTGGGCGCTGTTGCACGAATTGCGCGACGAACCGGAACCGTCGCTGACCGACCTGTTGGGTCACCTGCAACCGGTGGATCTGGTGCTGGTGGAAGGCTGGAAGAGCGGCGCTTTCCCCAAGCTGGAAATCTGGCGGCCGCTGGGCGAGGACAAGCCGCCGCGGTTCCCGAACGACCCGACCATCGTGGCCGTTGCTTGCGAGCCCCTGCTTGACCCGGCCCGTCATGGCCGGCCCGACTTGCCGGCGCTGCCGCTGAACGACCCGGATCGAATCGCGGAATTCATCGTCAACCAGATTGTCCGGCGGCCTTAGCGCTGGGCTATCTGTCTTATACCGTTTCCCGATAGGTTTTATCTTTTTCAGATCAAAAACCATACTGTTCGTCATACCCGCGAAAGCGGGTATCCAGTTTTTCAGCGGCTGCCTGGATTCCCGCATTCGCGGGAATGACGAAAACCTATTCAGAATGGGTATTAGGATGGCCCGCTCCGGCGTACCCGATGGGTTCATCGTGAAAACCAATGGCCTTGCAGTTCGGCGATAAGCATGAAGACCGCCACGCCGACCATGATCGTGGCGAACAGTTTCTGTAACTGGGGACCGGCCAGGCGGCGGCTCAAGCGGGAACCCAGACCCATGCCGACCAGCCCGCCGAGCACGAACCAGGCGGTCACCGCCAGGGCCAAGGGACGCTCCGCCAGCAGATGGGAAGCGACGCCGGCCGCGCTGACGATGGCGATCACCAGCAGCGAGGTCGCCACCGCGCGCTGCATCGGCAGCGACGCCGCCAGCACCAGGGCCGGGACGATCAGGAAGCCGCCGCCCACGCCGAACAGACCGGACAGCAACCCGGTCAAAACGCCGCTGAATGCCAGCACCAGGGCGCAGCGGGATGTCAGGGTCAAGCCGCCGGTTGGGTTAACCCGACAGGCCGGACCGGAGTCCGCGGCTGGATCGAGAACATCGTCGCCGGCGCGCACGACCTTGGTCTCGGCGGGACGGCGGACCGCCTGCCGCCACAGGCGCGCCGCGACCAGCAGCATCAACAGGGCAAATCCTCCCAGCAAAAGGCCGGCGGGCAATTTCGCGCCCAGGACCGAGCCCAGCGGCGCTCCGACGATGCCCGCCGTCCCGAACAGCAGCGCGGCCTTGAGTTCCACCTCGCGCCGCCGCAGACGGACGATGGTCCCACCCAGGGCCGTGGCGCCCACCGCCGCCAGCGAAACGCCCACCGCCTCGTGCGCCGGCATCGCCAGGCCGTAGACCAGCAGCGGTACGGCGAAAATGGAGCCGCCACCGCCCGTCAGTCCCAGTGAGAAGCCGACCACCAGCCCAAATAACAGACTCGTCATGCCGGTGTCCTAGCCCTGATCCCACCGCTCGCACGGTCCCCGCAACGCCTCCGGCACGTTGGGCGGACACTGGCCGCATTGCTGGTTGCCGGGCACGGCGAAGTCCATCTTGCGAGGATAGGGCAGTTCGAGGCCGTTCATGAGGGCCACGAACGCTTCCAGGGACTGGTTGTCCTTCAACCGCGGATTGCGGGCCTTCTCCTGGGCGATCGAGGAGACGAAGCGCCCTTCGTAATCGTGGCCGGGGTAGACCAGGGTTTCATCGGGCAAGGTGAATAATTTGTCGTGGATGCTTCGATACAGGGCGGCGGCGTCCCCGCCCTGAAAATCGGTGCGACCGCAGGCGTCGATCAGCAGCGTATCCCCGGAAAACAGCAGGACATGCGTTCCATCGTTCACCCGGTAGCAGTGATGGCTGGCGGTGTGGCCCGGGGTGAACAGCGGCCACAGCTCGATGGAACCGATGCCCAGGGGTTCTCCCTCTCGCAGGCCGATGTCGGCGCAGGGCAACCGGTCCATGGCCGGGCCGCAGATTCGGCTGCCGGTGAGGCGCTTGAGCTTGAGCGCGCCGGTCAAATGATCGGCGTGAATATGAGTGTCGATGGTGTGGGTGAGCGTCAGCCCCAGACTTTGCAGGATCTGGATGTCACGCTCAACGGTATCGATCACCGGATCGATGATGGCGCACGCGCCGGTGTCCGGACAGGCCAGCAGATAGCTGTAGGTACACGAGTCAGGTTCGAAAAGTTGTCTGAAAATCATGGTTCACTCCAGTTCCAGCACATCGCCGTTACCCACGAACAGATGGGTTTGCGAGCCGTGCCGGGCCGTGCCGCGCACGACGGGCAGTCCCAGGGCCAGCATCTTCTCGACGGCGGCGCGACCGGTGCAATGATTGCAGGCTATCTTGGCGATGCCGTACCCACCCAGGGCGTTGACGACCTGTTCCCGCGACTCGTCCCAGTCTTCCAGGGGGGAAATGTGCAATCCTCCATAAATTGCGTGGATGCGCTCACCGCCAATGAAGGTCCGGCGGGCGTAGTCCAGCAGATTCAGCACGCCGCCGTGACCGCAGCCGGTCACCATTGTGAAACCCTGATTCCGAAGATTGGCGTACAGGACATTTTCGCCATCGACTTTTAACAGGGTATGCATCGGAAAACCGACCAACGCCAAGCCGAGGAACAACACCAGCGGTTGATCGACGGGCACGGTGACCACCTTGCCGGTATGCCCCTGTTTCCGGATGTGGTCGAACCCCGCTGGATGGAAGCCTTCGGGGACGTAAATCGTGATGCCGGGGCAGTGACGGAGGGTCGAGCCGATTCCCCAAAAGTGATCGAAATGCTCGTGGCTGACAATCAGCGCTTCGATTTGGCCCTGCCGCAGCATTTCGTCGACGCCCTCCTCGGCGAAGCGCTGGTCCATCCAGCTCGGATTCCAGCCGGTGTCGAACAACAGGCGGCGCACGGCGTCATCGATCGCCTCGGCTTCCAGCAGCGCGGAGAAACCAGCAGCATTGTCCGCGTGCAACGCGCCGAACGGCGGCCAGGGAATCCCGTATTGGTCGGTCTCGGCGCCGCCGGCGTCGCGGATGTCGCCGAACACGGTGGCGGTGTCGAACCAGCCGGTTTCGGAGACGCAGCGGATCTTCAACCGTTGCAGGGCGCCGATATCGAACATGGGAGAGACTGTGATCATGACGGTTACCTCGCGAAGTGGGATGGCAGGATTCAACCGAAAGGATTCACCCTCCTGATTAAACGCCATGCAACATTAGACGCCATGCGACGTATCCAGGTCTTGTAAACTAATGTTTGCTTAACGAGCGAAAAGCGCAAGCACAAACATACGATAAAACCCACTTATCACCAGCGTCGGTAGCGGCCCGGCGCCGCGCCCGTGAGGAATCGATTCATGTTTCCATCCGACTGCTGCTCCAGCGACCGGCTACTGACGCTGGGTGAGGCCGTCACCGCCGCTTTGAAGGCGGTCCAGCCGGTCCGCGAGAGCGACTCGGTCCCATTGATGGAGGCCTTTAACCGGGTGCTGGCCGGCGACCTGCCGGCCCGGCTCGATGTCCCGCCTCACGACAATTCGGCGATGGATGGCTTCGCCCTGTCTCTCGCCGATCTGTATCCAGACCAGTCGACCCGGCTGCCGGTGGTCGGCCAGGCGCTGGCGGGGCATCCGTATCGCGGCGCGGTCCCGCGCGGCGCGGCGGCGCGGATCACCACCGGCGCCCTGACCCCGGATGGGCCGGACGCGGTGGTCATGCAGGAGCAGTGTCTGATCGCCCCGGACGAGAGCTGGATCGAGATCGAACCCAAGGTCGCCGCCCGCCTCTCACCGGGCGAAAACATCCGCCGGCGGGGCGAGGACGTGCGGACCGGGATCGTGCTGCTGCCGCGCGGCTGGCGATTGCGCCCGCAGGATGTGGCGCTGGCGGCGGGGCAGGGCATCGCCGCGCTGGAGGTCTTGCGCCGGCCACGGGTGGCGGTGGCCTCCACCGGCGACGAGTTGCGCGAACCCGGCGTGGAATTACCGCCGGGGGCGATTTACGAAACCAACCGCTACGTGCTGATCGGTTTGTTGCGGCTGCTGGGTTGCGCGGTAACCGATCTGGGGATTCTACGCGACGACCGGGAGGTAGTGCTGCCGGCGCTGCGGGCGGCGGCGGCGACTCACGACGTGTTGCTGACCTCGGGCGGGGTGTCGGTCGGTACGGCGGACCTGGTCAGGGACGCAATCGCCGAACTGGGGCGGATCGAATTCTGGCGGCTGGCGGTCAAGCCGGGCAAGCCGGTGACCTTCGGACGGATTCAGAATTGCGTGGTGCTCGGCCTGCCGGGCAATCCGGTGTCGGTGATGGTGTCCTTCCTGCTGTTCGCCCGGCCCCTGCTGCTGAAGTTGATGGGGACGGAGCCCGGCGAGCCGTTGCGACTGCGGGTCACGGCCGATTTCGCGTTCCGGCGCAAGCCGGGTCGGCGTGAGTGGCTACGGGCGCGGTTGCGGCTCGATCCCGAGCGGGGACCGCTGGCGAGCATCTACCACACTCACAGTTCCGGGGCGCTGTCCTCGCTGTCCTGGGCCGACGGGCTGGTGGAACTGCCGGAAGATTGCGCCGGGGTGGCGCCCGGCGACGTCGTGGACTATCTGCCGTTCGGCGGGCTGGGGGTCGAGTAGCGCCGATTCCAGCCGGCGCATGGTTTATCCTTGCCGCCCCATCGCTGGTCTCACTGGCTTTTAAGATGGCCGATGTATTGCACTTGGTGGGAACCGGGGATGTCGCCGGGAGCGCTCGTGGTCGCCGGCTTGAACGTGATGGGCGCGTCGGCGTGTTCGAACGCCCGCAGAACCAGTTCCGAGCAGAAGAACGAGGATTCCGGGGAAATCATGTTGATGGCCTCGCCAATGTCCTGGATGACGCCCAGCGGTATGGATATCGCGTGCATCACCATCCCGCCGACCGTGTGTTTTGACGCGCCCACCACGCCGGCGTAGTCATAACTTTTGCCGACTTGACTGGGGGCGTAGCGGATGACCAGTCTCGCCTGGGTGGCGCTCAGATTCTTGCGCCGATAGACGACGGCGAGCGTGTCGTCGCTTAGGGCGAATTCAAGCTTTTGCCGGACTACACCCTCGCCGATCGCCTCGATCACCTCGCCCTCGCCGATGTAGAGGGCGGCATGACTGTAGGGAGACGCTGAACCGGTTCGAATGACGGTCGAAACTTTGCCTGACCCGGTGGAGACGATGATGTCGGCGGGTTGCATGTCCGCCTGGGTGATTTTTGCCATGACAGCGCTCCTGCCTGGGGATGAGGAGGTTTATTTTCCCGTCCAGCAATACCAATCGATCTTTCTGGCCATGATGGGTTTGCTGCCGCGCACGCGCAACTCGGTGAACCGGCGACTTTTGAGGAATCCGGCGCCTTCTTCCGGATTGGCCAAGCCGAAACCGATGAGAGCGCCCAGGCTGACGGGCGCGAGCAAAAAACGCTCGCCGCTTTGATCGCGCAATTCGACCTGGATATCCAGTTGTGAGCCGTCGCGCAGGAGCAACGGCCCCTCGGGTTTCACCCAGTCGTTGATTTCCGGAAGTTGCATCCGAATTATCTGGCCGGTTCTCTTAACTTCCAGGGGTGGATCGATGGCAAGAACTGTCCATTCCGGCCCCAGCATCATCGATTCGGCCACGGCGCGGACCACGGCGTTATCGATGCCGCCGAATCCCAGAAGCCAAAAGCACGAAAGGGTAAGCAACTGCTTGGTACGCTTGCCGAATGACATGTTGTTTCTCCCGTGCGTGGATCAAACGGCCAAGACACTTCCACACGAACAACTGTAGCCGCTGGCGGGGAAGATCGGAATGGGAATCGGCTTATTCCACCCGCGAAAGCGGGTCGCCGTGGATTTTCCTGGGGTGAAGGCTAGGATTCACTTGCTTTAGCCGCGATTTTCATCGGAAATCCATCTTTTTTGGAATAGTGACGAACGTTCGGAGGGCAAGGATTGGCTTGACGACTCGAAACGGGGTTTAATCCTTGCTCGATATCCATGCACCACGGTAGCGCCGGCCATGAGTACGACCCAATCGAATTCCACTCCCAATCCCAAGCGACCCTGGTCGCAAGTGGTCCGACCCTCGATGCCCGGCAACCTGGGGCGGATCGGCGCTTTGGTTCTCGGCGTCGGCCTAATGCTGGGCCTGGCGATCTTCGTCTGGTTTTTCTGCCGTATCGAACCCGGCTCCGGCGAAATCGCCGTCCTGATCCGCAAGACCGGCGATGACTTGCCACCCGGCGCGATCATCGCCCTGGAGCCGGGGCAGAAGGGCATCCAGTTCGAGGTGCTGCCGGAGGGACGCTATTTCCGCGATCCCTACACGTGGGGCTGGACTCGCGCAAAAATCATCGACATTCCCGCCGGCAAGCTCGGCGTGCTGACCCGTTTGTACGGTAAGGAGCCGCCGCCGGGCCGGATCATCGCCGGGGGCGACTGTAGCCAGGCCGGTCCGAATGACGAAAAAGGCATCCTCGCCGCCGTGTTGCGGCCGGGCAAATATCGCATCAACCCCTACGCCTGCCAGGTTGCGCTGTTCGACGCCCTGTCCATTCGCCCCGGCGCGGTCGGGGTGGTGACCTCGCTGGTCGGCCAGGATGTGTTGAACGATCCCCTGCCGCCGCAGGCTCGCAATACCTATCTGGTTGGAGAGGGTCTCAAGGGCGTGGTGCCGCAGGTGCTCGATCCCGGCACCTATTACCTCAATCCCTACGTCTACAACGTGGTGGAGGTGACCCTGCAAAGCCAGCGTTTCGTGCTGGGCGGCGAGGACGCCATCAGCTTCCTGACCCTGGACGGCTTCAACGTCGATGTCGAGGGCACCATCGAGTTCGGCATCGAACGCGACCGGGCGGCGCTGATCACCCATCAGGTCGGCGATATGGAGGATGTGCTCAGGAAGCTCATCCTCCCGCCCGCGCGGGGTTTCAGCCGGACCGAGGGTAGCAAGCATCCGGCGATCAATTTCATCGTCGGCGAGACCCGCCAGAAGTTCCAGGACAATCTGGAGCAGCATTTGCGCGAGAAGGCCCGGCGCTGGGGCGTGGCGATCAAGTCGGTGCTGATTCGCAACATCGTCACCCCAGACGCCATCGCCAGCATCATCCGCGACCGCGAGGTGAGCGTGCAGAACGCCCGCAAGTTCGAGCAACAGATCGAACAGGCCCGCTCGCTGGCGGAATTGACCCGGCAGGAAATGCTGGCGAAACAGAACCAGGAAAAGGTGGCGGCGGAAACCAGCCGGATTCAGGCGGTGATCCGGGCGGAGCAGGATTTGGCCGTGCGGATCACCGCCGCCAACCGGGAGTTGGAGGTGGCCCGGTTGGAGAACGAGGCCGCCGCCGCCCAGGCCGAGGCGATTCTCGCCAAGGCGCGGGCCGACCGCGACGTAATCGCGCTCGATAATCAGGCGCGGGCGGAGGTGATCGCCTCGCAGGTGCGCGCCTTCAAGACCGGGATGAATCTGGCCCGTCACGCCTTCCATCAGAAAGTCGGCCCACGCATCGTCTCGCTGCTCGGCAGCGACGCCCCGACCAGCTTCGGGGGGCTGTTCCAACCCTATCTGTCCAAGGAGGCCAAGCCATGAACAAGGTGGGCGTCGCGATCGGCGCGGTCGCGCTGGTGGTCGGGGGATGGTTCGTCTGGCAATGGGGACTGTGCCGGTTCTACGTCGAGCCGGGCGCCATGGCCATCGTCACCGCTAAGGCCGGCGCGGCGTTGCCGCCGGGGCAGATTCTGGCCCAGCCGGGCCAGAAGGGCATTCAGGAAGTCGTGCTCGGCGAGGGCCGGCATTTTCTCAATCCCTGGCTGTACGAGCACAAGATCATGCCGCTGGTCACCATTCCCGCCGGCAAGGTGGGCGTGGTGACCTCCATGGTCGGTGCCGAGTTGCCGGCGGGCGAGTTTCTGGCGGAACCCGGCCAGAAAGGCATCTGGCGCCAGGTGCTGGGTCCCGGCAAGCACCGCCTGAATCCCTACGGCTACCGGATCGACATCGTGGACGCCGTCAGCATTCCGGTGGGCTACGTCGGCGTGGTGACCAGCCTGTCGGGTCGGCAGACCACGCCCGAAGCCTTCGCCGGTCCGGGTGAAAAGGGCGTGCGCCAGGACATCCTGCAACCCGGTCTGTATTACGTGAACCCCAAGGAACTGCAAGTGGACCTGCTGGAGATCGGCGTCAATCAGGTGTCGTTGCTCGGCAAGACCGGCGGCGAGGTGGTGACCAAGGCGCAGATGGCCTCGCGTAATGTCGCGATGGAGGGTTTGCAGAAGCGGGCGCTGGCCGAGCAGAAGGAAAAGCGGCTGGATTATCTGGCGCAACAACGGGCGCAGGAACCGGCGGTGGAGCAGGGCAAGGTGGAAAGTAGCCTGCGCCGGGCGGCTCCGGCCAAGTCCGCCGTTCCCGCCGCGCCGACGGTCCCGGCGCCAGCCGTACCGCCGGATTCCAGCAACCTGCTGAGCCTGAATCAGTTCGTCGAGTTTCCCTCCCGTGACGGCTTCGAGATCAGCCTGGACATGACGGTGGAGTTCGAGTTCCTGCCGGAACACATCGCCTGGATTTACCAAAGCTACGGCGATTTACCGGCGGTGGTGGACAAGATCATCATGCCGCAGATTCTGTCGGTGTCGCGGCTGAAGGGGTCGGCGTACCGGGCCAAGGATTTCATCGTTGGCGAGGGCCGGGAAAAATTTCAGAACGACCTGACCGAGGCGCTGGGCCGGATCATCGAGGAGAAACGCATCGTCGTCCACGACGCCCTGATTCGCCACGTCAACGTGCCCATGCAGATTCTCGATCCGATCCAGCAGGCGAGCATCGCCGTCGAGCAGGATTTGACCAACAAGGAAAAGCAGAACACCGCCCGCAAGCAGGCGGAACTCAATACCGAACTGGGGCTGGTCGACCAACGCCGTCAGCAGGTCGCTCAGGAAACCGAGAAGCTCAAGGCGGAAATTCAGGCCGACCAGGAAAAACAGGTGGCCCAACTCCGGGCGGAAGCCCAGCTTCAGGCCGCCGAGATCGACAAGCAGACCGCGCTGGTCCGCGCCGACAAGACCCGGAAACTGGGTCAGGCGCAGGCCAATACCGTGGCTTGGGTGGAGGGGGAAAAGGCCAAGGGCTTCGAGCTGAAGGCGGCGGCGTTCGGCGATCCGGCGGCGTTGACCCTGTGGGAGTTCGCCCACAATCTGAACCCGGACGTGCGAGTCAACATCTTGTACGCCGGGCCGGGCACGCTGTGGACGGATTTGGAGAAAGCGACCCTGGGCGAGCTGGGCGGAGCGGCGGTGCTGAAGCAGGGCCGCTAGAGGATGGGGCGTCTGCTCTTCGACCGCCGTTGCAACACGACCGATTGAGAATGGATATCAGGCGGCGCCGGATCGGAGGGAAGCCGCGAAGGTTTCGACCGCCTCCAGATACGCCTGCCAGCCCACGGCGAAAATCGTGTTGTGATCGGCGCCGGGAATCCTGAGCAACCGCTTGTCGGGCGCCGGACTGGCGTCGTACAGGGCCTGGCCGTCACCGAACGGAATGATGTGGTCGTGTTCGGCGTGGATGATCAGGGTAGGCTTGACGACGATCCGAATCTTGTCCAGTTGACGAAAACCCTGATGTTCCTCGAAATTCAAGGCGGCGAGATTGGCCCCGAGCCGGCGCAGCAACGGCCCGGTGTGGGCGAAGCCGCTTTCCAGGATCAGCCCGGCGATAACCTCGGGATGATGGGAAGCCAGCTCCAGGGCCGGGGCGCTGCCCAGCGAGCGGCCCATTACGACCAGCGGCCCGGTAAGACCCTGGCGCTTCAGCCAGCCGGTGACGCAGCCCAGCACGGCGTGACTGTCGGCCAGCAGCGCCGAGGCGGTCGGCTGGCCGGTGGACTGGCCGTAGCCGCGATAGTCGACCACCAGAAAGTTGATCCCGCGTTGTGCGTAAACCGGCCCAAGATCGTCGTAGTCGTCGACGATTTCGCCGTTGCCGTGAAAATACAGCAGGGTGACCGCCTTGGGATCGGCCCGATGGCAGCGCCCGCCGACGGTCGCGCCGTCGCCGACCGGGATGCGCAAGTCGTCACCGTTGGCCTGGTGGCTCAGGCCATAACCGGGGCGGGGATGAAACAGACAGGCCAGGATTTCGGGCCGGTCCAGTGGAATGGAAGGGGCGGCGGGCATGGGCGGGTCTCCTCGGCGAGGTTTCGTTTGCGAACCATGAGTTTTAGCGTGCCCTGACAGTATAGGTTGGCGACGGTCGCCCGCTGGGACGCGCGGTGCAAGGAGCGACGCCGCGTGACCTATACTTCAACCCAATCCGGCCTTCCTCTCCCCGTCTCCCCGGCGGGCACGGCGGAGGAGAGGGCGGCGCTCAGTGACCATTCATCCAAGGGGAGCAAGATGTACATCGGCGATTATCTCGGCCGGCGGGCGATTTACAGCCCGGATGCGTTGGCCATCGTGGATACCGGCAAGACGCCGGAGTTGCGGCTGACCTACGCCCAGATGAACGAGCGGGCCAACCGGCTGGCCAACTGGCTGAGCGCCACGGCCGGCATCGGCAAGGGCGACCGGGTGGCGATCCTGGCCCAGGACCGGGTCGAACACCTCGATTCGCTGTTCGCCTGCGGCAAGCTGGGCGCCGTTCACACCGCGCTGAACTGGCGCCTGCACTGGCGCGAACTGCAACAGATTCTCGCCAACGTCACCCCCACCGTCCTGTTCTACGATGACGCTTTCAAGGACGCCGTCACCCAGTTGGCCCAGGCGGAAACGTCGCTGCGTCACTGGGTTCATCTGGACGGCGACGGTATCCCCGGCAGCCTGGAATTCGATGCGCTGCTGGCCGCCGCGCCGACGACCCCTTGCGTTTGCGAGTCGCTGGAAAGCGAGGACATTGCCACCATCCTGTTCACCGGCGGCACCACCGGCCTGCCCAAGGGCGCCCAGATCAGCCACCGCCAGATCGCCTGGAACTGCCACAACACGGTCATTCACGACCTCGGGCGCGGCGACGTTTACCTGAACGTGTTCCCCATGTTCCACGCCGGCGGCCTGTTCGCCTATGCCTCCTCGCAAGTCATCATGGGTGGGACCACCATCCTGACGAAGCGCTTCGATCCGGAACTTGTGCTGCGGCTGATCGAGCGGGAAAAAGTCACCGTTTTCGCGGCGGTGCCGGCCATGTACCAGATGCTGACGCAAACCCCAGCCTGGGCCGATGCCGACCTCAGCTCGCTGCGCTTTTGCACCAGCGGCGGGGCACCGCTGCCGGTGCCGCTGGTCGAGCAGTACACCCGCGAAAAAGGCGTGCGCTTCAAGCAAGGCTTCGGCATGACCGAATTCGGGCCGGGGCTGTTCGCGCTGGCGCCGGAAGACGCCATTCGCAAGGCGGGCAGCATCGGCCGGCCCAACTTCTTCATCGACGCCCGGGTCGTGGATCGCGACAACCGGCCGCTCGGTTCCAACCAGGTGGGCGAACTGGTGCTCAAAGGGCCGAGCATCGCCTCCGGTTATTTCAACAACTCCGCCGCTTGGGCCGAGATGATCGACCGGGACGGCTGGTTCCACACCGGCGACCTGGCCCGCCACGACGAGGACTGGTATTTCACCATCGTGGATCGGCTCAAGGACATGTTCATTTCCGGCGGCGAGAATGTCTATCCAACGGAAATCGAAGCGGTGCTCTACAAGCACCCGGCAGTGTTTCAGTGCGCGGTGGTCGGCGTGCCGGACGAGAAATGGGGCGAGGTCGGCAAGGCGTTCGTGGTGCTCAAGCCGGGCCAGACCGCCACCGCCGAATCGCTGCTGACGCACCTTGGCGAGCATCTGGCCCGCTACAAGATTCCCCGCCACGTCGAATTCTTGACCGCGCTGCCGATTTCCGCCGCCGGTAAAGTCCTGCGGCGGGAACTGCGAGGGTGAGACGCCAGTCGTCGCTTCACCGGCAGGCCGTCCCGGCATACGGCAACGTATCCGGAAAGATTTGCACGCCGGTGCTGTAGACCTGATCCGGTTCGAGCACCCCGGCGGTGTCGAAGGTGGCCTCGATCAGGAACGCGGTCCAGCCGGCGGCCGGGCGCGACACCACGCCGACGTAGGAACCGTTGGGCATGGGCGCCAGCTGCTGAAAGCCGGATCCCCCGGAAAACGACGACAGGATGACGGGTTCCCAGGAGATCAGGTCGTGGCCGGTCCAGGCCGGCCCCAGCGATTCCAGCCGGAAATCGCGGGCGCCGGGATTGGTCGCCTGCCACAGCTTGACCTCCTTGGGCTGGGCCGATGGCCAGATCCAGAGGAAGCCATTGTCGGCGACCGTCCAGTCGATGCTCGGGCTGGTCTTGTGGTCCAGGATGTCGTCGATCCACGACAGCGCCTCGATGATCACGTCCTCGCTCTGCTTGTGATCGGTGTTCGGCGTGTAGCGCAGCCATTTGGGACCCGGTAGATCGGCGTAATAGAAGCGCGAGGAATCGGTGGTGAAAAACTGGTCGCCGGTGGCGTTGAGGATCAGCTTGGGCATCGTGTAGCGATCGCGGTAGGTGTAGGGGTCCACGATCTCCAACAGCGCCTTGCCTTCCGGCGTCTGCACCCGGCAGGGCAGGTTGAATTCCACGTAGTCTTTCAGCGCCGGCGCGTAGAAGCCATAGGATTCCCAGTGATGGATGAACTGCCGACCCAGGTTGGGCATGTCGATCGAGGCCGGAATGATGGCCTTGACCCGTGGGTCCACCGCGGCGGTCAGCCAGGTGGTCCAGCCGCGCTTGGAGCCGCCCAGCACCAGGAAATTCTTGATGCTCACGCCCTTGCTGGCCGCGAAGTTCTGCACCGTGTCCATGGCGCGCACGGCGGCCTTGGTCATCGCCAGATGCACCGGCCATTCCGGATCGCCGGTGTCCAGCGCCTTGTCCAGGCTATAGGCCAGAATCTCGTCCTCCTTGCGCCCGCGTCCCCCATCGTCGGTGAAGTACAGCGGTTGATTCGGCACCTGGTTGACCAGGGCGAGCACCGCGCCCGTCGTGAGGGCCGCCGCGCCGACCGCGTCGTTGATCTCGGTCATGAGCGCACCGCCATTACTACCGCCGCCGATCACCAGAATCGCGGTGTCGGTGCTGTCCAGCCCGAAGCGCGGGATGACCAGCGCGACCTCGTGCGTCCACACCGGACGGTCCACCTCGCTGGCGGAACGCCACTGTTGGGAGGTCATTTCCAGAAAATAGACGGCGTAGGCGGCTCGTTCCTGGGTGTGATAATGCCTGACCGCATAATGGGAATCCGGCCTGGCGACGTACTGGTCCAGCGCGGTTTCGGCGGCGTGGGCGCCGACCAGGATCGGATCGAGGATCAACATCCAGCATCCGAGTAACATGATGAAAGATCGCCGTTTCTGGTTCATCGTGGGATTCGTGCCTCCGCAATGGGCATTGGGAAAGTGGGACGGGGTCAACGCACGATTCCGTAGCTTTTGGAACCTTCACTCGCTAAGCTTGAAAGTGATTTGATCGGAAATTTCCATTGCTTCCATTCCAGCCGTCGGAGATCGTCATGAAACCTTCGTTTGCCACCGTCGCCGTGTGTATTGCGGCCAGCCTGCTCGTTGCGGCGCCTGCCGTGGCCGCCAAAAAAGCCCAGATGCAGAACATTGATTTCGGTTCGATCACTTGTGGGCAATTTTTGCAGGATCTGTCGCAAAGCTCCGCCGAGGACGCTGGCGTGGTGATGATGTGGATCGATGGCTATCTGAGCGGCGTCTCCGGGGATACCGTGTTGAACTGGAAAGATCTGGAGAAGTTCAGCAGCAATCTGGCTGCCTACTGCGGCGAGAAACCAACCGCCAAGGTGCTTGACGCCGCCGAGGCCGTGGGTATTTCCCAGTAAGCGATAAGAGGGTGTTCCTCGATCGCAAGTTCCTCGACGCACCGAGAGTCGAGGATAGCTCTTCGAGTGGTGCCGATGGCCTCATGGCCGGTCGGCTTATCCGCCGGTCGCCCGATCCCTGAATCGGATGGGCGACAACAATCATCCCATCGGCGTGTTCGATTCCGGGGTGGGCGGGCTGTCGGTGTTCCAGCGGATCCGCGCCGATCTGCCGCGCGAGGCGCTGTTGTACGTGGCCGATTCGGGCCATGCGCCTTACGGCAACCAATCGGCCGAGTTCATCGCGCGGCGGGCGTTCGCCATCACCGAATTTCTGCTGGATCAGGGCGTCAAGGCGGTGGTGGTCGCCTGCAACACCGCGACGGCGGCGGCCATTGCCCATCTGCGAGCGCATTTCAGTCTTCCAATCATCGGTGTCGAACCGGCGCTCAAACCGGCCGTGGCCGAGACCCGCTCTGGGGTGGTCGGCATCCTCGCCACCAGCAACACCGTGCGCAGCGATAAATTTGCCGCGCTGCTCGACCAGCACGGTCACCGGGCGCGGGTGATGGTGCAGCCCTGTCCCGGTCTGGCGGATTGCGTCGAGCACGGTGAATTGAGCGGCCCGCATCCTCGCGCCCTGCTGGATCGCTATCTGGCACCGTTGCTCGCCGCGGGCGCCGATACCCTGGTGTTGGGGTGTACTCACTACCCGTTTCTGATTCCACTGATTCAGCGGTTGGTCGGCTCGGACGTCGCTATCATCGATCCCAGCCCGGCGGTGGCGCGGCAGTTGCGCCGCCGACTGGAAACCGCGCGCCTGCTCGCCGACGATCGCGCGCTCGGCGGCGAGCGTTATTTTACCAGCGGCTCGCCCGAACCGACCGCGCGGTTGATGACCCGGTTGCTGGGTCGGCTGGTCACCCTTGAGGTTTTGCCCGAGCGCTTTCGGTAAGCGTTCCGCTTGCCCGCTCGCCGCCGTATTCCGGACCAGACAACGACGTTGATTGACATGGGGTTACATGGGTTTCCACGGCTTTCTCGCCATCGGCATCGGCGCCGCGTCGGGCGCCTGGTTGCGCTGGGGATTGGGTCTGCTGCTCAATCCTGTATTCCCTACCTTGCCGCTCGGAACGCTGGCCGCGAATCTGCTGGGCGGGTTCCTGATGGGAATGGCCATGCAGTTTCTGATCGAGCACGCGCTCCTTGCCCCGGAACTGCGCCTGGCCATCACCACCGGTTTTTTGGGCGGGCTCACCACCTTTTCCACCTTTTCCGCCGAAACGGTCACCTTGCTGCTGCGCGAGGAGTACTGGTGGGTCCTGGCCATCGTTCTGGCGCATGTCGTCGGTTCGGTCACCATGACGCTGCTGGGGATTTCGGCCATGCGATGGTTGACGACGATGGGGGTGTCATGAACGGGGTCTATCTGAAATTCTACGTCCACGAACACCGCCGGCATCACGGCATTCTGGTCTATGAATGGCTGTTGGAGCGCGCCAGGAAACTGGGTATCCACGGCGGATCGGCGTTTCGCGCCATCGCCGGGTTCGGACGGCATGGGGTGCTGCACGAGGACCACTTCTTCGAATTGGCGGGCAACCTGCCGGTGGAAGTCGTGTTCATGGTCGGCGAAGAGGAAGCGACGCAACTCTTGACGTTGATCGAACAGGAGAAGGTTAAGGTCTTTTACGTGAAGATGCCCGCCGAATATGGCGTGATCGGCGGGGAATAGGGACTGGCCGCCAAGCCCATCATCCATCCACGGTCGGTAAGTTTCGCAACATCGCCGCGTCCCGCTGGTCCCGCCGCACGTGGTCGCGCAAGCCGGCGGTGGCGTCGCCGCCAGTTTCGCCCCATCGATCCAGGAACACCAACTGCTCCAAAGGCAGGCGCTCGCGCCAACCCGCCGCTTCCAAATCCGGCCGGTCGCGGAAATGGCTGACGTAGCCCAGGCACAGGTAGGCGACGGGGATGATCCGCGGCGGCAGCCCGAGAATTTCCCGCAGCGCCGCTTTGTGAAAGATGCTGACCCAGCCGACGCCGATTCCTTCGGCGCGGGCGGCCAGCCAGAGATTTTGTACGGCGCAGACGGTGCTGTATAAATCCATCGCCTTACTATGGGTGCGGCCCAGCACCACCGGACCGGCTCGGTCCCGGTCGCAGGTCACGCAGAGATTGAGCGGCGCGTCGAGAATGCCTTCAAGTTTCAGGCGTTGGTAGAGGTTTCGCCGCTCCTCTTTGAACAACAGGGCCGCTTCGGCGTTGGCGCGCAGGAAGGCATCGTGTACCCGGCGCTTCACTGCTGGATCGCGCACCAGCAGAAAGCTCCATGGCTGCATGAAACCCACCGACGGCGCGAAATGGGCGGCGGTGAGCAGGCGCGACAACACGGCGTCCGGGATCGGGTCCGGCACGAACTGGCCGCGCACGTCGCGGCGGGAAAAGATGGTTTGGTAAACGGCGGCGCGGATCGTGGTCGCGCAATCGGAGTCGGCTTGCGAGCCGGACAGTTCGATCTTCATGGTGTCCCCTGGATGAAGGATCGCCGACGACCTGGCCTTGCCGCCGCATGATGACCTTCCAGGCCGGTCTTCTGACTCGGGTTCGACCCGCCGTGGCGCCTTCCCGACCGAAGTCAGTGGCGTGTTGCCAGGGCGGTCCCCCTCACAGCGTTGGGCACGTCGCGGA
>CALGOO010000071.1 GCA_937960715.1 uncultured Candidatus Competibacteraceae bacterium | reverse complement strand
AGCGTCAGTTGCACCAGCCGGCGGGTGGCGGGGTCCATGGTCGTTTCCCGCAGTTGCAGCGGGTTCATCTCGCCCAGGCCCTTGAAACGGGTGACGTTGACCTTGCCCTTCTTCTTCTCGGCGGCGATCCGGTCGAGAACGCCCTGCTTCTCCGCCTCGTCCAGCGCGTAGAACACCTCCTTGCCGACATCGACCCGGAACAGCGGCGGCATGGCGACATGAACGTGACCGGCCTCCACCAGGGGCCGAAAATGCCGCACGAACAGCGCGCACAGCAGGGTGGCGATGTGCAGGCCGTCGGAATCGGCGTCGGCCAGGATGCAGATCTTGCCGTAGCGCAGCCCGTTCAACTCGCTGGAACCGGGATCGACCCCAATGGCCACCGCGATGTCGTGGACTTCCTGCGACGCCATCACCTCGGCGGAATCCACCTCCCAGGTATTGAGAATCTTGCCGCGCAACGGCATCACCGCTTGAAACTCGCGGTTGCGGGCCTGCTTGGCGGAACCGCCGGCGGAATCGCCCTCCACCAGGAACAGCTCGGCGCGGGCCAAGTCCTGCGCGGTGCAATCGGTCAGCTTGCCGGGCAACGCGGGGCCGCTGGTCACCTGCTTGCGCACCACCCTGCGACTCGCCCGCGAGCGTTTCTGCGCGTTGGCCAGCGCCAGTTGGGCGATGCGCTCCCCCGTCTCCGGATGCTGGTTCAGCCACAGACTGAGCGCGTCCTTGACCACCCCGGCCACGAACACGGCACACTCGCGTGAGGACAGCCGCTCCTTGGTCTGGCCGGAAAACTGCGGGTCCCGCAGCCGGACCGACAACACGTAGCAACAGCCGTCCCATACATCCTCCGGCGCGATCCGCAGCCCGCGCGGCGCCAGGTTGCGAAACTCGCAAAACTCGCGCACCGCGTCGGTCAGCCCACCGCGCAGCCCGTTGACGTGCGTCCCGCCCTGCGGGGTCGGAATCAGGTTGACGTAGCTTTCCGCGACCGGTTCGCCGCCCTCCGGCAACCAGGTCAAGGCCCAGTCGGCGGTTTCGCGCTCGCCGCCGACATGGCCGACGAACGGCGGATCGGGCAGCAATGGCGCCGAACCCAGCGCCTCCTTGAGATAATCGGTGAGGCCATCCTCGTAATGCCAAATGACCTGTTCACCGCTGGCTTCGTCGGTGAACGCAACCTTCAGCCCCGGACACAACACCGCCTTGGCCCGCAGGACATGCTTGAGTCGGGGCACGGAGAATTTGGGCGAATCGAAGTAACGCGGGTCCGGCCAGAACCGCAGGGTGGTGCCCGTCGCGCGGCGCGGGGCCGTGCCGATCTCCTCCAGATCGGACACCTTGTCGCCGCCGGCGAAGGCCATGTTGTATTCCTTGCCGCCGCGCTTGACCCAAACTTCGAGATGGCTGGACAGGGCGTTCACCACCGACACTCCCACCCCGTGCAGGCCACCGGCGAAACGGTAATTGCGGTCGGAGAACTTGCCTCCGGCGTGCAACCGGGTCAGGATCAATTCGACGCCGGGGATACCTTCCTCGGGATGAAGGTCCACCGGCATCCCGCGCCCATCGTCGGCCACCGATAGCGAGCCATCGGCGTGCAGAACGACCGTCACCGTCGTGGCATGGCCAGCCAGGGCCTCGTCCACGCTGTTGTCGATCACTTCCTGGGCCAGATGGTTCGGGCGGGTGGTGTCGGTGTACATCCCCGGCCGCTTGCGCACCGGGTCCAGGCCGCTGAGCACTTCAATCGCGGAGGCGTCGTAGGTCGTGGCGTTCATGCGCAAGAGGGCTGGAATCGCGAATTGGGGCGCTTACCCTAGCCCAAGGGGGCGGGCGGCGTCCAGAGCAACCGCGCGGGGCGAGCGATGAGGAGTGAAATGGTCTCCATCCGGCTGGCTGCTTGCTTCATAATCAGGACTTTCGCTTTCCGTCGTTCCCGCGCAAGCGGGAACCCAGTAACCCGTTGAAAAAGCTGGATACCCGTTTTCACGGGTATGACGATCAAAGTTTCCAGCGAAAGTCCTGATAATTCACCGGTTATCCCAACCCGCGAGAACTCCGATGTCCCAGATTGCCTTCGTCACCGGCGCCACCTCCGGCTTTGGCGCCGCCTGCGCCCGCCGATTCGCCGCCCATGGCTGGCGCTTGATCGTCTGTGGTCGGCGCCAGGATCGGCTGGAAACCCTGCGCGCCGAACTGGCCGCGACCGTTCCGGTTCACGCCATCGCCCTCGACGTGCGCGACGAGGCGGCGGTGAACGCCGCCATCGCCGCCCTGCCCGCCGATTTCGCCGAGGTGGATCTGCTGGTCAACAACGCCGGGCTGGCCCTTGGGCTGGAGCCGGCCCATCGATGCGCCATGGACGACTGGCAGCGGATGGTGGACACCAACATCAAGGGCCTGTTGTACTGCACCCGCGCCATTCTGCCCGGCATGGTGGCCCGCGACCGTGGCCATATCGTCAACATCGGCTCGGTGGCCGGCACGTATCCCTATCCCGGCGGCAACGTCTACGGCGCCACCAAGGCCTTCGTCCGCCAATTTTCCCTCAACCTGCGCGCCGACCTGCTGGGCAGCCGGGTGCGAGTGACCAACATCGAGCCAGGGTTGGCGGAAACCGAATTTTCGCTGGTGCGCTTCAAGGGGGAAAGCGACAAGGCCGCCCGGTTTTACCTGGGAACTCAGCCGCTGCAAGCCGAGGACATCGCCGACACCGTGTACTGGGTGGCGACCCGCCCGGCCCACGTCAATATCAACACTCTGGAAGTGATGCCGGTATGCCAGGCGTTCGCGCCGTTCGCGATCAGCCGCGCGGGCTGATCAGTCCGGTTATACCGTTTCCCGATAGGTTTTATCTTTTTCAGATCAAAAACCACACTGTTCGTCATACCCGCGAAAGCGGGTATCCAGTTTTTCAGCGGCTGCCTGGATTCCCGCATTCGCGGGAATGACGAAAATCTATTCAGAATTGGTATTACTTTTCGTTCCCCGCCGGTTTTGGGGGGAGCGCGGCGGGCGTCGCGACCGATGGCGCGGGGGGCACCGTCCGTTGCCCGGTCGCCGTCGTCCTGGCCAGCGGCGCAACGGGCTGCGGGTAACGTTTCCAAAAATGACTCGTCAGCCCATGGTACAGCCCGAACAGCGCCAGGAAGGCATAGAATTGCCGATACTCGGGCACGCCCAGCTCGTAGGCAACCACGCCCACCGCGCCGATCAACAAGGCCACGATCAGCAGGAAAGCCGTGGCTCGACCATCCGACAGACCACCTTTCAGCAATAGATGGTGCAAATGCCGACGGTCGGCGACGAAGGGATTGTGGCCAACGCAAACACGGCGAATCATTACCGAAATCGTATCCATCAACGGCAGCGCCAGCAGCCAGACCGCGGTCATCGGCCTCATCACCGCCTCCTGGCCCTGGGACAGACGCACCAGGAACCAGGCCAGGACGAAACCGAGCATGGTGCTGCCCGCATCGCCCATGAACACGCTGGCGCGGCTGCGCCAGGGATGGCGTAGGTTGAAGCAGAGAAAGCCGGCGACGACCATGATCAGCGCCAACAGGGCGTCGTGATCGCCGACATGGGCAAGCGGCGCGTTCCGCGACAGCACGATCAGCCAGCAGGCGGCGATCAGGGCCAGACCGCCCGCCAAACCATCGAGACCATCGCTCATGTTGAAGGCGTTGACCACCCCAACGACACAGAACAGAGTAAACAGAAGCGCGGCGCCTTCGGGCAGGGTGACGTTGCCCAGGCCGAACAAATCGCCGAGATTGTCCAGGGTCACGCCACCGCCAAGCGCCATCACCAGAACCGCGCCGCTCTGGAAGACGAACCGAATCGCCGGTCGCGTCGCTTGCAGATCGTCGTACAAGCCGATCAGAGTCAGTGACACCATGGCGATCAGCAATGTTGGGCAGGCATCGGGTCGCGCCGGCAGCGCCAGCAGACCCAAACCGTAGGCGACGCACATGGCGACCCCGCCCACCAGGGGCACCGAAGTCGAGTGGTGCTTGCGGCTGGCGGGGTGATCCACCCACCCCCAGGACCGCGCCGGCCGGATCAGCAGAGCGATCAGCACCACGCAAACTCCGAAGGCCAGTAACAGCGGCCCGACAATCCGAGCAATTGATTCCATATAACCGAGCTTCGCTTTACCCTGTAAATGTCATCTTAAAATGACATTTGTAAGCTTAGCACAAATCGCTACCTTCCGAAACCCGCCAGGCGGTCCACCCATCGGCCCAGATATTCCTTGAACGCCCGGCTTCCGTCGGCCAGCGCCTGGGCGTCGGGCAGCCAACGCAAGGGATGCGCGTTGCTGGGAAAGCGGGTTTCGAAGTCGGTCGGCGCCGGAATCACTTCAAGCTCGGTCGTCTGAAACAGCGCCAGAGCGCGTGGCATGTGCAGCGCCGAGGTCACCAGCAGGACGCGCCGAACGCCCCGCGCTTGCAAGATCGGCAAGGATCGGTCCCGATTTTCCCGGGTGGTGCGGCTGGTGGATTCCTGGAGGACGGCGGCGGCGGGCACACCCCATTCCCGCAGCAGTTCCGCCATGACCGAGGACTCCGGTTGCTCGCCCCCGCTCCAGGGCAGGTTGCCGCCGCTGACCAGAATCCAGGGCGCCTTGCCGGCGCGGTACAGGCGGGCGGCGTACCAAATACGATCGACGGCCGCGCCCAGATTCGGCTCGGGCCGCGGGGGCGGGGCGGCGGCTTCCACCACTCCCCCCAGCACCACGATGGCGTCGGCGGCGGGCAACTGTTCCAGCGACGCCGGCGCCGGCGGATGGCGCTGTTCGAGCGTGGCGCGCAGCCAATCGCTGAAGGCGGGCGTCGACCATAGCCACAGCCAGCCAAGGGCGACGCCCAGCAACCACGCGCCGGAACGGCGGCGACCGCGCCAGAGCAGCACGCCGGCGCCGGCGGCCAGTAGCAGGGAAGCCAACAGTGGATAGACCAACTGACTGAGAATCTTGGTCAGGAGCAGCATGGCGGACTGTCCACGCAGGTCTTCCTGTCCAGATGCTCTGGTTTTCGGCTCAACCCCCGCGCAGGATGCGCCGCTCGGCCAGATAATTCCACAGCCGCTCCACATTGACCTCGATTGAGTCCCGCTCGGTGTCGAGCACCAGTTCCGGCCGTTCCGGCGCTTCGTAGGGCGAATCGATGCCGGTGAAGTCTCCGATCATCCCGGCTCGCGCCCGCGCGTACAGTCCCTTCGGATCGCGCTGCTCGCAAGTCGCCAGCGAGGCGCGCAGGTACACCTCAATGAATTCCCCTTCCGGCGCCAGCGCCCGCGCCAGCGCCCGGTCGGCGCGAAACGGCGAGATAAAGGCGCTGATCACGATCAGACCGGCATCGACGAACAGCGCCGCCACCTCGCCGACCCGGCGGATATTTTCGACTCGCTCCGCCCGGGAAAAACCCAGGTCCTGGTTCAACCCATGGCGGATGTTGTCACCGTCCAGCAGATAGCTGTGATAGCCCCGTTGCAGCAACCGCTGTTCCAAAGCGTTGGCAATACTGGACTTACCCGCGCCCGACAGCCCGGTCAGCCAGATCACGCAGGGCCGCTGCGCCTTCTGATTGGCGCGCTGCGTCCGGTTGACCTTGGGTTCGTGCCAGACCACGTTGCGTGACTTGTCCACCAACGGCTGGGTCACCGGCCGCACGATCATCCCCGCCCCGACCGTGACGTTGCTGAGCCGGTCGATGAAGATGAACGCGCCGGTTCCCGGGCAGACCTCGTAAGCGTCGAAGGGCGCCGGCTGGTTCAGGGCGATTCGGCAATAGCCGATCTCGTTCAGCCCCAGTTCCTCGGCGCGCTGGTGTTCCAGGGTATTCACGTCGATCCGGTGATGCAGCACCAGCGGGGTCGCCGGCATGAGGCGAGTTCCCAGCTTGATGTCGTACTGCCGTCCCGGCAACAACGGCGCGTCCGCCATCCAGACCACCTTGGCGTCGAAGGCGTCCGCCACCGTTGGCAAACGGTCGGGGTGGACCAGCAGATCGCCGCGGCCGACATCGATTTCGTCGTCCAGGGTCAAGGTCACCGCCTGGCCGGCCTGAGCCTCGGTGAGATTACCCTCGGCGGTCACGATCGCCGCAATGCGCGCGCGCCGGCCCGAAGGCAACACCGCCACATCGTCGCCCAGCCGGACCACGCCAGCGGCGACGGTACCGCAGAAACCGCGAAAATCCAGATGGGGCCGATTGACGTACTGGACCGGAAAGCGGAAATCGCGCAGGTTGCGGTCGGCGCTCACATCGACCTGCTCCAGCCATTGCAGCAGAGTTGGTCCGTCATACCAGGGCATGGCGGTGGACGGCTCGGCCACGTTATCGCCCCGCAAGGCCGACACCGGGATGCAATGGACCTCCCCTACCCCCAACTGGGCCGCGAATTCCAGATAGTCGTCGCGAATGCGCGCGAACACGGCCGGATCGAAGCCGACCAGGTCCATCTTGTTGATCGCCAGCACCAGATGATGGATGCCCAGCAGCGACACGATGAAGCTGTGGCGGCGGGTCTGCGCCTGCACCCCCTTGCGGGCGTCCACCAGCAGGATGGCCAGTTGCGCGGTCGAGGCGCCGGTGGCCATGTTGCGGGTGTACTGCTCGTGGCCGGGGGTGTCGGCGATGATGAACTTGCGTTTCTCGGTGGAGAAATAACGGTAGGCGACATCGATGGTGATGCCCTGCTCGCGCTCCGCCTGCAAACCGTCCACCAGCAGCGCCAGGTCCAGTTCCTCGCCGGTGGTGCCGTATTTGGTGGTGTCGCGACGCACGGCGGCGAGTTGATCCTCGTAGATCAACTGGGTGTCGTACAGCAGCCGGCCGATCAGTGTGCTCTTGCCGTCGTCCACGCTGCCGCAGGTGATGAAGCGCAGCAGATCCTTGCGCTCGTGGCTCGCCAGGTAGGCCTGGATATCGGTTTCGATCAACGGGGAAGCATGGGACATTAGAAATAACCTTGGCGTTTCTTGTCTTCCATCGAACCGGCGGCGTCGTGATCGATCAACCGGCCCTGGCGTTCGGAATGGCGGGCTAACAGCATCTCCTGAATGATCTCCGGCAACGTCGTGGCCCGAGAATGGATCGCGCCGGTCAGCGGGTAGCAACCCAGGGTCCGGAACCGGACCCATTCCAGCCTCGGCGCTTCGCCCGGTTCCAGCGGCATCCGTTCGTCGTCCACCATGATCAACGTGCCGTCCCGCTCCACCACCGGCCGCTCGGCGGCGAGATAAAGCGGCACGATGGGAATGCTCTCCAGGTGGATGTATTGCCAGACATCCAGCTCGGTCCAGTTGGACAGCGGAAACACCCGGATGCTCTCACCCTTGTGGACCCGGCCGTTGTACAGATTCCACAGTTCGGGACGCTGATTCTTGGGGTCCCAGCGATGGTTGCGGTCGCGGAAGGAATAGACCCGCTCCTTGGCCCGCGACCGCTCCTCGTCGCGGCGGGCGCCGCCGAAGGCCGCGTCGAAACCATGGCGATCCAGCGCCTGCTTGAGCGCCTGGGTCTTCATCACGTCGGTGTGGACCCGCGAACCGTGGGTGAAGGGATTGATGCCCTGGCGCAACCCCTCCTCGTTGATGTGAACGATCAATTCCAGTCCGAGCCGACGGGTCAGATCATCGCGAAAGCGAATCATCTCCCGGAACTTCCAGGTGGTATCGATATGCATCAGCGGAAACGGCGGCTTGCCCGGATAAAAGGCTTTCAGCGCCAGTTGCAGCATCACCGAGGAATCCTTGCCGATCGAGTACAGCATCACCGGCTTTTCGAACTCGGCGGCAACCTCGCGGATGATATGGATGCTCTCGGCTTCGAGTTGTTGGAGGTGCGTTTTCAACCACCTGTTCTCCAAGGCAAGGAATAGGGGTCGGCATTCTAGCGGGCGCTCCCTGGCAAGGAAAGTTGAACGGCTTTTTCCGCGCGGATCACCGGGGACGGAACGCGCCCGCCACCGCTAAACTATCCACCATGCTGTCCTTCCCCCATCCTTCCCTCCGCCCGCTCGCGCTGACCCTGGCGCTGGCGATGGGCGGCTGCCGGACGATTCCAGCCCCCGCCCCGCCGATGGCGGAACAGGCTGCCCTGACCGAGACCAACGCTGTCGTCAACCGTCAGGGCCGGCCCTGCCCCGACGACACCTGCCTGGCGGACTGGCCGGACGCCGCCGATCTGGAACGGCTCGACCATTGGGATTGCAAGGCCTACGCCGTCGCCAAGGCCGACCGGCTGATTCGCCAGGGCTACGACCCGGCGCGGCTGGAGTACTTGTTGATTGAAGGTCCGCCGCTGCGGGTCGCCCACGCCGCCTTGCTGGTGGACGGCCGCTGGGTGCTGGACAGCGGCCCACGCTGCCAGGACGTTTGCACGCTGGAACGCTTCACCGCCGGCTTGCGCGTCACCGGACGGCTGCCGATGACCGAACTGCCCTATCTGCGCCAGGCGCTGCGGATCAGGGAGCGCCATTAGCCGTTCGCGCAGACTCGCTTATCCGGCGAACGGATTGGCCTGATTTTCCGGCGGGATCGAGAGAGCGGACGGCGGTTTGCCGTCGCTTTCGCGGGCCGCTTCCCGTCGCCGGGAGGATCGCCGCTGTTCGTTATCCGGCGGACGGTGGAAAAACACGGCGGCCAGGAACGCCGTGAACACCGCGTTGGCCGGAATCCGCAGGTTGAAGTCCGCCAGGCTGTGCAGCATCATCAGCAATAGCGCGATCCCCGCCCCCGCCTGGGCGAACCGGAGCGGCGTCCAGTCGCCCCGTTCCCATATCCGTCCCCACTGGCGCGCGTAGAACAGTAACCAGGCGGCGATCAGCACTCCGGCCATCAGCCCGAATTCGAGCAGCCATTCCAGATAATCGCTGTGGGCGCGGTTGATCGTCACCCCCGGAAAATCCGCTGGGTGAAACCGCCGCATGACGGCTTCGAAGGTTCCCGCGCCGCTGCCCAGGGGAAAGAAGTTGCCGATGGCCTGCACGGTGGCGTCGAACACTTTCCAGCGCCCGTCCGCCAGCGGGTCTTCCAGGGTAAATCGGGTCCACACCGGCGCCAGTCCGATCAGACTGGCCAGACCCACGCCCACTGCCGTGAACGTGCCCATCAGGCCGTAAACATTGCGTCCGCCCAGCCGGTGGGAGAACATCAGGGTGCATAGCAGGATGCCGAGCATCGCCAGCCCGACGCCGGCGCGGGAACGGGTGAAAATCAGCCCCAGCAGAATGGCGATGGCGGCCGCGCCGAACAGCGCCGCCTGGTTGAGGCGGGCCACGCTGAACCGGGCCAGCCATTGGCGGAAGGTACGCCCGCGCCGCCCTCGACCACCGCCGGCGTGGGGAGGCCGACCGTGGCCGACCGTGGCCGCCAGCAACGCCAGGCTCACCGGCAGCGCCATTTCCAACAGGCCGGCCAGATGGTTACGGCTGGTGTAGGTGCCCGAGGCGCTGTCGCCCATGGAAAAGTTGCCGAATCGAAACACGCTGTTCGGTCCATCGCCATACTGGATCAATCCCAGCAGCGCCTGGACGGTCGCGATGCCCAGGAAAACCAGCACCAGCCGCAGCAGGCGCTGGCCGGCCTGATGGATCGTCGCCAGAAATACCGCCAACGGCGGCAGCAACGCCAGCCAGCTCGCCTCGGTCATGGTCGGGATCAGCGAAATCGACCGCCAGTCCAAGTCGGCGCCGCCGCTGGTCTGGCGCAAGGCGTCAGCATAGAACAACCGGCCTGGCAGATCCGCCCACAGGGCGAATGGCGCGGGCAGCAGTTGCGCCAGCGGCAACAGGAACAGCAGCGCCAGAAAAATCCGCGCCGGTCGGGACAGCGGCTGGCCTTCCGGCGATGGCGCCCAGAACCGCCAAACCAGCAGCGCCAGCGCCGCCAGCTCCATGACCAACAACGGCAACGGCCGGTTGCCCGCCCGAAACAGTGGCGCGAACGTCAGCAGCGCGACGAGACCGTAAAAAGGAACCGCGCCGGGGTCGGCGGCGCGGTCGTCTGATTTTAGATCCGACACAATAAAGTCAAGAATAAGAACTATCGAACCTTGTGTCCTATTGAGGGCTGGCGGGGGGGTCATTGCCATCGCGGTCCGCCACGATGGCTCCAATCAAGACCACGCCCAAACCGCCGCCTATCACGATCGCGCCCGTGCCTATACCGACACCCGCGCCCGCGCCCGCGATGCCCGCGCCCACGGGCGCGCCCGCATCGGTCCACAAGCCGCCCTTGCACCTGGTCACCAACTCCCCGACCCTGGCCTTCTCGCTCTCGTCCAGGATGACCTCGCAGCCCTTGAAAACCACCGTCACCCGACTGCCCGTGCCGGTGATGATCCGGTTGCCGGCCTTGACGCCCATATCGGTTCGCGCCGCGCCCGTGTCGACCAGGACGCTGCCCCGCGGCCGCTTGATGATGGCGACCTCGGCGTTCGGGTCTCCGCCGCTCGCCAGGAAAACACCCGACTTGCACCGTTCCCGCAGTTCGCTGACCGTGGCTTGCTCTCCGGGTCCCATGTCCACCTCGCAGGCCCGGAACATCACCGCCACCTTGCTCTGTTTTTCGGTCATCACCTGGTCATCGCGACGGGCATTCTGGTTGTTCCACGCCGGCGCCTCGTTGAGCAACACGCTGCCTTGCAGGCGCTTCAAATCCGCGATGGCGCCATCGGCCCCACCCGACGACGCGGGCGGAGCCTGGCCGATCCGGGCGTTCTGGAACCCGCCGGTGGCGCGGACCTGGATCTGGCCCAGCCGACACTGATCCGCTCCCTTGACCGCCAGCAGGCTGTTTTCCGGCAGCGCCACGACGCAACCCTCCGAATACGCGATCTCCGCCCGCCCGCCCGAGACCGCGACCACCCGGTTGCCGGGGTACAGCGGCATGCCATCCTGGGCCAGCGTCATGGCGCTGCCCTGGCCGACGAACACCCTGCCTTGGGGTTGCCGCAACACGGCGGCCGGCTCCATCGCGCTGGCGCCGCCGGCGCACCCCATCAGGCACACCGCCAACCCCATGACTAGACCTCGTTTCATCATGATCCACCCCCGTCTTGCCGCGACTGGCGGCACGCGTATCGCTCATCGCCCATCCATCGATCAGGACAAACTACCTATCACAAAACCCTAACGGCCCGCAATAAGAAAAGTGTAACTTCAGTCCCGACGGCGGCGCGGTCAGTTCGGGCGAACGATGGCCAGATCGTCGAACCAGACTCCGCCTTGCGCCTCGAAATCCAGATCCACCCGGCCATCCAGTTCCAGCCGCAGCAACTGCGCGGGGCATTCCCGATCGGGGACCGTGAAATCCACCGTGAAACTCCGCCATTCGTCCGATCCCACGAACGATTCGCTTTCGGCCAGCAAAGCGCCGGCGGCACCAACGCAACGCACTCGCCAGCGCAACCCCCGCTCGGCCCGCAGGCCATCCGGCCGCCCCCGTCCCTGCAACCGGTAGCGCCCGGCGTCCAGGAATAGATACTGCAAGACATGCTGAAAATGTGCCCGCTCGCCGCTGAAGCCGACATGCAGCGCCTTGCCGCCGCGCGCGCCATAGGTTTCGACGGTTTCGACCGTCGTTCCCCGAGGCGCCGCCATCCGCCAGTCGAAACCCATATGGGTGACCGGCGCTTCGAAACTGCCGTTGTACACATTGCCGAGCGCCCAGGCCCGCCGCTCGTCCAGGCCGTTCAGCCAGGCCAGATAAGCCTCCAGCCAGCGGTTTTCCTTCCACAAGCGGTCCAGATACGCCCGCTGTTCGTCCATGGACGGCAAGGTTCCGCGACGATTGCGATTCTGGTACAAAAACACCACCGTTTCCGGCCGAGCCGCCTTCGCGGCCGCGTGGGCGAAAAACGAGTCCCACCACTCGGGCGGATCGGCCAGCAAGGGTTGCAACAACGGTTGGGTGGCGGGGGTTTCGGCCAGCCGCAACAGCAGCGGAAACAAGTGGGCGGCGGTCCCCGGCCGGGTGCGCAGCAACAGGCGCCAGCGGGCCAGCGCCCGGTCCGGCCGCTCCTGCCCCAGCCAGAACTCGGCCGAGCGGGCCAGCGCCAGACTACGCAACGGGCCCAGCGCGTCGGCGATCTCCACCAGACCCACGGCCGCCACTTGCCGCCCGGCCCTGACCCACAACTCGGCCAGCGCCAGATACACCAGCGCATCGGTGGGATCGGCCCAGGCCGCCGCGCGCAACAACCGTTCGGCCTCGACCGGCTCGCTCGCGGCCAACGCCGCGCCGCGCTGATACAACGCCGCCGGCTGGTCGCCGCGCCAGCGCAGCGCGCCGACGGCGGCTTCGGGCGTCCCCTGGCCGGCGTAATAATCGGCCAGGTTGGTCACCAGCGCCCGCCAGGCCAGGATTCCGGCGACGAACAGCAACCCCGCCCCCTTGATGGCTTTTATCGCGCTCCACGCCTCGTTCATGATCGTTTTACGGTCAACAAAGGGTTATACCAATTCTGAATAGGTTCTCGTCATTCCCGCGAATGCGGGAATCCAGGCAGCCGCTGAAAAACTGGATACCCGCTTTCGCGGGTATGACGAACAGTGTGGTTTTTGATCTGAAAAAGATAAAACCTATCGGGAAACGGTATTACTTCTCCGGCCAGTCGTACTCGATCGCCTCGATGAGTATTTGACTGTCCCGCTTTTGTACGGTGAAACGAATGTTCCCTTCCACCTGGCTTAGCTCGCCGTTATCGCGCCGTCGCAACTTCAACTCGTAATAGCCGGAACCGCTGGCGGATGGGCCTCGATAAACCCAGCGCAAATCGCGCAACCACAACCCGCGGATGTAGTGCGTGGCGAACAGCGTCGCATAGTCCCCTTGAATACGACCGCGCGCGCCGGTCGCGAACAGCGCCATGACGCCATTGAGATCCCCCCGCTGGTAAGCTTGGGTATAGCGGCCCATCAGGCTTTCCAGCTCGCTGGCCGCCACATCGTCCGCCCCGGCCGCCGCCACCACGATCACGGGCGCCGCCGGCGCGCGATCCGCCGGCGCATCCGTCCACGCCGGCTCCATCCGCCCCGGCCTGGCCTTCAATGGCTCCTCCTGGCGCTGCCGCTCGGCTCGAACCCGCTCCCGTTCCATTTTCGCCGGTTCGATCCCGACTGGCGCGGCTTGCGATTTTTCCAGACGTTGCCGCTCGACCCGCAATTCCTCGGCCAGTCGCTCAGCCTTGGCCTGCTCGGCCTGCAAAGCGTCCAGCCGTTGCCGTTCCACCAACTCCCGTTCGGTTCGCGCCCGCTCCACCCGCGCCTGCTCGGCTTGCAACCGCGCCAATCGCTGTCGCTCGACCGCCAGTCGCTCGGCCCGCGCTTGCTCCATCCGCGCCTGTTCGATCCTGACCTGCGCCTCAAGCCGGGCGCGCTCGGCCCGCATCGATTCCAGCAACGCTTCCTCGGCCGCGATCTGTTGCCGACGGGTTTGTTCCCATTGCACGCGCTGCTCCCGCAGTTGGGCGGCTTGCCGTTGCGCCTGTTGCTCGCGCTGTTCCAGCGCCCGCCAATCCGGCGCGGTCAGGAACGGACCGAGCGCTCCTGGGTCCGTCGCCGGCGTGGCGACCGGTTCCGGGACCGTCGTCACGCCGGCGGAGGGCGCGGAACCCACGGCGTCGACAGGCTCGAATCCGCCTCGACCGACCGAAAATCGATCCAGATAAAAGCCACTCAGCACCGCCAGCACCGCCAGCGCCAATCCGCCCCACACCAGTTGTGGCAGCCACCGACGCCGCGCCCGAAGCCGCCGTTCCGGTCGATTGCGGGTGGAAAGCGGCCTGGAGCGTTCGACCGTCCGTTCCGCCACCGGACGGACCGTATCCCGGACCGGAACCCGCGGGGGGTAGGACGGGCTGTCGGGCGCGGCGCGCTCCGGCGTTCGGGACAGCACCGTCCAGGCTTCATTGATCCGGCTGGCATAATGGTCGGTCCAGGTTTCGCGGCCCGCGCCGCGATCGGGATGAAACAGCCGCATCAACAGCCGGTAATGCTCCTTGATTTGCTCCAGGGAAGCGCCGGGTTCGACGCCGAGCACCCGATGGGGGTCGGCGCCGCGGGCAAGACACCACTGTTGAATGCAAAATCGCGCCGCGTTTTGCAGCTCCTGGGACCTGGCGCCGGTTCGATGGACCTCCGCCTCGAGCACCTCCGGGGAGCCGTTGGCCAGCCACAACAGCCGGTCCATGCCGGCTGGCCGGGGAGCGGCGAGGGAGAACCGGTCCTGATGCTCCAGCGGCCTCCGATAGCACGCGAGCGCCAGATCGACGATATCGGTCACGACTATCGCCCCTTCACCGCGCGCCTGTCCTAGGCCGGCAACTTCTTGGCGTCCGGCGCGGCGGCCTCGCCATAGTAACCCGTGTGATAGTAGTAGTAATAGCTACGGTAATAGCCGTAGGCGCCGGCCCGGGCCTCCAGCTTGGTCAAGATGGCGCCCAGCACATGCACCCGTCCCCCATGCAAGCGTTTGAGCGCGCCCCGCGCGTAGCCGCGCGGCGTACTGCCCATTTCCACGGTCAGCAACGTCCCCTCGCACAGATTACCGATGATCAGAGCGTCGGCCAGGCCCAGCAGCGGCGGACTGTCCAGGATCACCTGGTCGAACTTGCCGGCGGCCAGACTCAGCAATTCCACCATCCGCGCCGACGACAGCAGATCGACGGGGTTGGGCGGCAACGGCCCGGACGGGATGGCGAACAGGTTGGGAATGTGGGTGGGCTTGGCGATGTCCACCGGTTGCGCGCCCCCGCCCACCAGGTAGTTGGTCAGTCCCACCTGGTTGTCGAGATTCAGGATGCGGTGCAGCGAGGGTTTGCGCAAATCGGCCTCGATCAGCAGGGTTCGCTTGCCGGCCTGGGCGAATTGAATCGCCAGGCTCAGCGCCGTGGTGGTCTTGCCCTCGCCGGACATGGCGCTGGTCACGGTCAGCAGCCGGGGCACGCCGCTGGCGGTCGAAAATTGCAGGGCGGTGCGCACCGAACGGTAGGCCTCGGCGAAAGCCGAGCGCGGATCTTCGTGGCCGACCAGCGCGATGGGCCGGGCCTCGCCGCGCGCCAGCGGCGTCTTGGGAATCACGCCCAGCACCGGCAAGCCCAGCAACTTCTCCAGCTCCTCGGGTCGGCGGAAGGTATCGTCGAGGTGCTCGAACAGAAAGGCCAGCCCAACGCCGCCCAGCAGGCCGAGCACCAGGGCCAGCAGCGCGTTCATCCGCAGATTGGGCTTGTAGGGCCCGCCTGGAACCTTGGCCTCGTCCACCACCGAGATGTTGTTGGTGCCGATGCCGGCCGCCACGCCGACTTCCTTGAAACGTTGCAGCAGGCCGTCGTAAAGCTGGCGGTTGGTGTCCACTTCGCGGCGCAGGATGTTGAGCTGGATGCTGCGATCCTGCAGGCTCAGCATGTCTTGCTTGAGCTGGTCCAGCCGGCCGCGCAACAGGGCTTCCTCGGCGCGGGCCGCTTCGTAGCTGGCGGTCACCGCCGCCCGGATGTTGCTGACTTCCTGATTGATCAGGGCGTCGACCTGGCCGATCTGGTTGCGCAATTGCACCATGGTCGGATAGGCCGGCTTGTAGATGCTGAGATTGTCCTGATACTGGGCCTCCAGCTTGGCCTTGGTCTCCTTCAGGGTCTGAATGATGGGACTGCCCAGAACCTGGCTCAGTCCCTGGCCCCGAGCGCCCATCATCTGCCGGTATTCGGCTTCGGCGGCGATTCGTTTTTTCTCGGCCTCGGCCAGCGCGGCGTTGGTGGCCGCCAGAGTCTGGGAAACGGTGCTTTGCTTGTCGTCGACGCTGATGATCTGCTCCTGACGAGCGAACTTCACCAATTCCCGCTCGGAATCCTCCAGCTTCACCTTGACCTGCTGCAATCGCTCCTGCAGGAAATTGCGGGCGTAGGTGGAGGCGTCGAAGCGCCGCTCCATGTTCATGTTGATGTAATTCTTGACCAGGGTGTTGAGGATGGCGGCTGCCCGCCTGGGATCGGGACTGTCGTAATGCAGTCTGACCAGCCGCGAATTGCGCACCGGCGCCACGGCCAACCCCCCCAGGAAACCGCTGATCGCACCCTCGACCCGATCGGTTTCCGAGACAGGCTGCCCAGGTTCCTTCGCCTCGCTGGTCTTGGGCAGCCAACCGGTCAGCCACGCCTTGAATCGAGCCAGCGGCGAGGGCGGCGGCGGGGGCAGATCGGCCAGACCCAACTGGTTGACCACCCGCGCGGCCAGGCTGCGGCTCTTCAACAACTCATACTGAGTCTGGTAATACTCCTGGCTGTTCCACTCGGTCTCTTCCGGCGACACTTCCCCGGACTTGACGATCTTGATGTCCTCGCGGTCGATCTGCAGGGTCAGATTGGCGCGATAGATGGGCGTCATCAGGAAGGTGGCGGTCACCACGGCGGTCACCACGATCGACGCGAAGATGAGGATGGTCCAGCGCCGCTTGACGATGACTTGCCACAATTCGCGCAGGTTGAGCGCATCCTCTTCGGGCTCTTCCTCGGCCATCGAGGAGGGAAGGGGTGAAGCCGGCATGGGAACACCCATCGGACGCTCGGCCAAAGCCTGGCCCGGCGACCGCGGATCGGGATCGGCGGCGGACTTGGACAATTCGGGAGTGCTCATAGGGCATATCCTTGGGAAAGCAGGTACGCCGCAACCGGGTCAGCGCGCGATAATCCAGAAGGGCAGAACGAATTCCTTCAACTGCTGAACGGTCTCCTTGACCGCCGAGGTTTCGACCTGGACCACATCCTCGCCCCGTAATTCCGGGTCGGGCACCTGACCGTCACGGATCGCGGCCAGATCGTATTCCAGCGTCTTGCGGGTGCCGTCCAACTCCGGGCGCAGAATCTTGACCGTGCCGAGATTGGCCACGTTGGTGGGACCGCCGGCCTGCGCCACCGCTTGCAGCAAGGTCATCCGTCCCTTGAGCGGAAAGACGTTCGGCGTCTTGACCGCGCCGGTCACCGTGACCCGCTGGCTGGTGAATTCCTCGATGAAGATGGTGACCTGGGGATTTTGCAAATAATCCCGGGCCAGCCGGGCGGCGATGTCGGCCGCCAGTTGCTCGGCGGTCAGGCCGCCGGCCTGGACCGTACCGATCAGCGGCAGGGAAATTTGCCCGCTGGCGTTGACCCGAACCGAACGCTTGCTCAGGGCCTCGACCCCGAACACGTCGAGTTTCAATAAGTCCTGCGGACCGATCCGGTAATCATTCGACGCGGCGACCGGACCAACGGCCGGTGTGGGCGTCGAACCGGCGACGACCGGCGGCGTGGAGGTTGGGGACGCCGCGGAAGTCGCCGGTTCGGCGGACGGAGGGCTGGCGCAGGCGGCGATGCCAAGCAGCACCGTCAACCACAGAGCCCATGAGAGCATTCTTGTCGCTGGCAAACGAATTGACCTCGCGAAAAACCTGACTTGGGGGAATCCGAAGATCTAGCCGCGCCCGAACAATCGCCGCAACCAGGAGCCCCTCCGCTTCGAGTGGATATCGACGCTCAGGGCCGGCGGCGCCGGCAACCGTTCGGGGTCGACGTTATTCAGTATACCTTGCGGGCGGATCACCACCAGATGAGACGCCTCGCCGGCGCCCAGCCAGCGCTCCGCCACTCTCCGGCCCTCGGCCAGCAGGGGCGGCCGCCGATCCACGCCATGCGCGTCGGTGGCCAGGATATGCACCCAACCCTCGTCCAGCAACCGCTCGCCCCAGTACTGGGCCGTCTTGCCGAAGCGGCCGGTCAAGCTCCCGGCGGTCACTTGCAGCCAGGCACCCTGGCGCGCCAGTTCCACGAACGTCCCGTAACAATCCTCGATCCAGCTCAGACGCTCGGGATGGGTGATCACCGGCACGTAACCAGCCGTCAACAGCTCGAACACAGTTTCCGCCAGCCGGGGCGGAGCGACATGGTGAGGCGGCTCCAGCAGGAAATAGCGACTGTCGCCCAGGGTCGGCACCCAGCCCGCGCGCAGGCCGGCCACCAGGTCGGGAGCGATATGGGTATCGGCGCCCAGGGTCAGCCGCAGCGGGATGTCGGCCTCCTCCAGCCGAACCCGAAGTTCGGCCACCGCCCGGCGGATGGTCGGACCGTCGTTGTCGTACATCCCCGGATAGATATGTGGGGTACAGGCGACGATTTCGATACTGTCGGCGACGGCGATTCGGGCCATGGCCAGCGCGGCGGCGAGATCCGGGGCGCCGTCGTCGACGCCAGGCAGAAGGTGGCAATGAAGATCGATCATGACTTTGACATACCGGTCGCGCAAACGACGCGCATCACTATGGACGCCGCGCCCTGGCTCGTCAAATTTCCATTTTTCGTATGTGGAGTAGGCGAATGGGCCTTGCGGGAGCACAGCTCCCCTGCCCTCGTCGCCCGCGCCTTCGGGGTTTCGTTTCCTATGCTACAGTACTCGCTCCATGCAGATCGAATCCCTGTTCAATATCCCCCCAGCCGCGCGCCGCGCGCTGCTGATCGTTGGTGATACCCTTGCCGTGCTGATCGCGGTCTGGGCGGCGTTCGCCATTCGCTTGGGCGAAATGTGGCCGGAACTGCTGCCGGAGGTGGCCTGGTTGTTTCCGCTGTCGGTCGCCGTCGTCATTCCCACCTTCATGGTCGTCGGCGTGTATCGACCGATCCTGCGCTACGCCGACGAAAGTCTGCTGTACACCATTCTCCTAGCGGTCAGCGCCGGTGTCCTGTTGATGATGGCGGCGTGGGTGCTGCTGGGCGAGGGGTTGTGGCTGCGCTCGTTCTGGTTGATTTGCTGGCTGGTGCTAGCGGCGCTGGTGGGTGGGGGGCGGTTGCTGTTGCGGCGCTTGCTGCGTCGGCGGTTTCGCCGGGCGGCGCCGCGCGCCCCGGTGATCATTTATGGCGCGGGCGAGGCCGGCGCCCAACTGGTCAACGCCCTGCGCTACAGCGCCGAATTCGAACCCGTCGTGTTCGTGGACGACAGTCCCCGGCTGTGGGGCAGCGTGGTGCTCGGTCTCAAGGTGCGGGCACCGGCCAAGCTGCCGCGCCTGCTTGCCCAACACCGCGCGCCCCTCATCCTGCTGGCCTTGCCCTCGACCTCGCACCGCCGCCGCCGGGACATCCTGGAAACGCTGGCGGGCTTATCGGCGCGAGTCATGGACTTGCCCACCCTGGCGGAACTGACCAGCGGCGCCCGACGCATCGACGAATTCCGCGAGATCGACGTCGCGGATATTCTCGGCCGCGATTCGGTCCAGCCCGATAACGCCCTGCTACGGGCGCGGGTCAGCGGCAAGACCGTCATGGTCACCGGCGCCGGTGGTTCGATCGGCGGCGAACTGTGCCGGCAAATCCTGCCGTTGCATCCGCGCCGGCTGGTGCTGTTCGAACGCTCCGAATACGCCTTGTACGCCATCGAGCAGGAACTGCGCGCCATGCTGGCCAACATGGAGCATTCCCATTCCCTCGGCTCTGGCTGTTCTTCCGCCAGGGGCGGGGCGGAGATCGAGTTGATTCCCCTGCTGGGCTCGGTGGCGCACCGGCGACGGTTGCAGGCGGCGATGGAGCGTTTCGAGGTGCGGACCGTCTATCACGCCGCCGCCTACAAGCATGTGCCGATCGTCGAGCACAACCCGATCGAGGGCGTGCAAAACAACGTGTTCGGCACATGGCGCGCCGCCGAGGCCGCCCTCGCCGCCGGGGTGGAAACCTTCGTCCTGATCTCCACCGACAAGGCGGTGCGGCCCACCAACGTCATGGGCGCCACCAAGCGGCTGGCGGAACTGATCCTGCAAGGGCTGGCGGGCGAAGGCAGCGCAACCCGGCTGTGCATGGTGCGCTTCGGCAACGTGCTGGATTCCTCGGGCTCGGTGGCGCCGCTGTTTCGCGAACAGATTCGCAAGGGCGGACCGGTGACGGTGACCCACCCCGAGGTGGAACGCTACTTCATGACCATTCCGGAAGCGGCGCAACTGGTGATCCAGGCCAGCGCCCTGGCCCAGGGCGGCGAGGTGTTCCTGCTGGACATGGGCGAGCCGGTGCGCATCCTCGATCTGGCCCGACGGATGATCCGTCTGTCCGGCTTGACGGTGCGCGACGAGACGCACCCCGACGGCGATGTCGAAATCCAGTTCACCGGCTTGCGCAGCGGCGAGAAACTGCGCGAGGAGCTGTTGATCGGGAGCGACGATCTGCCGACCGAACACCCGATGATCCGTCGCGCCCGCGAGCAATCCCTCCCATGGCCGCAAGTGCGGGACTGTCTGGAGCGGCTGGCGACCGCCTCGCGGCAGTTCGACTATCCGGCGGTGCGGGCGATCCTGCGGGAAACGGTGGTCGAGTATCAGCCGGACAACGGCATCGAGGATTGGGTGTGGCGAGCGATGGAGAAGGCGGAGGCAATTGGGGCAGGGAGGCAGGCCAAGAATTAAGGGGCGTTCCGCCCAGTCATCCCCACCTGTTCCAGGATCGCAAGCATCTCCCGCGCCCGCGCGGTCCGGTCGTAACGGGGAGCGGCGGCAAGGCATTGCGTTTTCAGCCGCTCGTACAGCGCGCAATCCCGTTGTAAACGGAGCAGTCCTGCGCACAGCGCCCCGGCGTTTTCCGGTTCGAACGCCAGCCCCACCCCTTCCCGCTCCACGATCCCGGCGGATTCGCCCGCCACGCCGTGCAACACCGGAATGCCCATGCCCATGCATTCGAACAGTTTGGACGGAATGACCTGGGTGAAGTTGTCCGCCTTGCGCAAGTGAATGATCGACACATCCAGCAGCGACCAGTAGCGCGGGACCTCCGCCTTGGACACGGTGTCCAGGAACAGCACATGGTCCAATCCCCGGCTCGCGGCGATTTCCCGCAAGGCCTGCTTGCGCGCGCCATCCCCCAGCAACACGAAACGCACGTTCGCACCCTCCGGCAGCGCCTTGATCCGCGCCGCGGCCTCCAAAATCGTTTCCAGCGCGTGCGCCATGCCGTGCGTGCCGATGTAGCCGAGAACGAATTTTCCCGCCAACCCCAGACGTTCCGCCAGTTCGGGATCGCGCTCCAGCGGCTGGAACCGGCTGAGATCAACTCCATTGAGGACCACGGCGATTTTCCGCGCATCAATGCCACGCGAAATCAGGTCGCGGCGGAAGGATTCCGTCACCGCCACGACGGCCGCCGCCCGGCGATAGAGAAACAGCTCCAGCCGCTCCAACAACCGCAGGGCCGCCGAGTCCCGCATCGCGCCCACGGTCCTGATCGATTCCGGCCAAAGATCGCGCAGCTCGAACACGAATGGCCGCCAACGAAAAACCGACAGCATCCAGGCGGCGCAATTGGTGAAGAACTGCGGCGAGGTGCCGATGATGACGTCGGGCCGGCGTTGGAACAGGCCGGCCAGGAAGCCGGTTACCATGAACGACAGGTAATCCAGCGTGCGTCTGGCGAAACCGGCGTTGGCGGCGATGTAGGTCCAGACCCGGACGACCTGGATGCCTTCCATCGTCTCCCGCTGCCACAACCGATTGCGGTATCCCGGAAACAGCATCCCCTTGGGAAAGTTGGGCGCGCCAGTGATGACGGTCACCCGGTGCCCGGCTCGCACCCACGCGCGGCAGTGCTCGAAGGTGCGCGAGGCGGGGGCATTGACTTCAGGTGGGAAGTTGTCGGTCAGGAACAGGATGCGCATGGTCTTTCCGGAAAGGCGGCTGGTCGGCGGCGATCGGTTTTACCATCGGATCGACAGGTTCACTTCGGGACCATCGAAAAAAACCTCCAGGCGGACATTCGCTTCGCTGACGCCGAAACGGGGATGCCAGGTCGAGGGTACGAGTCGGGCGTCGCCACCCTCGATATCCAAACACAGTCGTTGGCCGTCGGGTAATTCCAGCCAGCCTTTCATTGCGCCGTCCAGGCCGGCGCGGACAGCCGGATGAACATGCAGTCGGGCAACGGCTTCCCGGTAACGACCGTCCAGCCGGTCTTCGAGGCGCAGACTGGTCGAACTCAGAGTCCAGCGCCGCCAGTGCGTCACTCGTCCCGGCAGCCGCCGATAACCAGCGTGAGCGCATTCGACCCAACCGCCATCGACCGTTTCGCCCCAGCGCAGGTTCAGCGGCCGGGCGCGGCGGGCGACCCGGAAGCCGCCCCAGACTTCGGAGGAGTTCTGGCCATCGACCGTCACGGTGTTGTGCGCCGCCGTGCCGCGCTGGCGCTGGCGTTCCGGGCCGGTTCCGTAACAGGACGTGCCGGAATTGACGATCACCCGCTGGCCGAACAGCGAAAGCTCGAAACTGAGGGTGTCGGCGTGAGCGTGACCGGGCAGGTAATCCGGGCCGATGGCGCCGACATCGGCCAGCAGCGCCGCCGGCCCGGCCCGAAGCCGCGCGTAGCCGCTGTCGGGCAGCGGGATGACGGGCGAAGGATCGGCGTTCTCCCCGCCCTCCGAAACCGCGGACGGGACGGACAGGCCCAATCGACGGGCGTAATCGGCCAGCGCCGCCAAGGTCGGGGCGACGCCGAAAGCGGCGTCGTTGAAGAAAGCGATTTCGCCGTCGGGGTGGGTCATCACCCGCAGCCAGCCCAGCATCCGCGAGGCGGCGGCGCGCCACCGCCCGGTTTGCGGCGCCCCGACCCGGCCTGGAGAAACCGCCACCAGATTCAGCAGGTCCAGCATGTCCTTCAGGATAATGGCGTGGTACATCGGGCTGCGCTCGAAGTGGCCGCCGTCGGGCAGAATCTGTTCCGGCAACTGGCGGTCGAGAACGCGCAGGCCAGCATGGAGCCAGCGTTCGGCTTCGGGGCCGGTAAAGAACAGGCCGGCGTGGATCAGCGCCTTGGCGTTGGCGAACAGGTGGTTGCCCAGCAGATGACGTTCCAGCCGCCGAGCCAGATAGCGGATCTGCATGACCAAACTGTCAAGCCAGTCCGGTTGTGGTGGATGGCCGGCCAATATCCACTGAATCCAGTTGGCGATGCGCAGCGACAGCGGATACGGCTCCCAGCCGTTGCCGTGACCGGGCGGATTTTCGGCGATCCAGCGGGTGATCAGGGCGCGCTGCCAGTCCCGGCGTTCCGCCGCGTTTTCCGCGTTGAGGTCGTCGAAGTAGTGCAGGTTGTACAGCCAGAGTTTGTCCCAGTCCGGCCGATTCCAGTCGGCGGCCTCGACGAGGGTGCGAGTCTGGTTGAGGCAGCGGAAGGTGGCGGGACCCAGCAGGCGGGGCTCGTCGGCGGGCGGGATGACCCAAGGACCGGAACCGGCGCGCAAGGGCGGCGCGGGCCGCCAATCGGGGCGCGGCCGGTACAGCCGGAACCACAGCCGGCCACAGACCTGCACCGGGCGTAGATAGCGCAGCGTGTGGAAATAGCGGGATAAAAGGAGAATCAGGCGCAGAGCAGCTTCTCCAGCGCCCCGACGATCCGTTCCGCCGCTTTGCCGTCCCATAATGCGGGGATCGCGCCCTGCTTCCACTGGCCCGCCATGACGCGAGCCAGCGCGGGAGGTAGATGGGCCGGGTTCGTACCAATCAGCTCATTGGTGCCGATGGTCACCGTCTCCGGTCGCTCGGTGGTGTCGCGCAAGGTCAGGCAGGGCACGCCCAGCACGGTGGTTTCCTCGGTGATGCCGCCGGAATCGGTGATCACCGCCTTGGCGTGGCGCACCAGGTAGTTGAATTCCAGATAGGGTTGCGGCTCCACCAGATGCAACCCGGCCGGGATCGCGGTCAGTTCGCGCAGGGTCTTGGCGGTGCGCGGATGCACCGGAAAGACCACCGGCCAGCCTTCCGCACCGGCGGCGGCCGCATCCAGCAATCGGGCGAAGGTGGCGACCTCATCCACGTTGCCGGGCCGGTGCAGGGTCATCACGAAGTAGCCGCCCGCCTTGAGGCCCAACTCGTCCCAGAACGGCGGAGGACGCAACCGGTCCAGATTCGCCAGCAGGGTATCGATCATGGTGTTGCCGACGAAGAAGATGCGGTCTTCACCGACCCCGGCGCGGCGCAGGTTGGCGTTGGCGGCTTCGCTGGTGGTGAAGAACCAGTTGGTGATGGCGTCGGTCACCATTCGATTGATCTCCTCCGGCATGGTCCAGTCGCCGGAGCGGATACCGCCCTCCACATGCGCCACGGGGATACACAGCTTCTGGGCGGCGATGGCGCAGGCCAGGGTCGAGGTCACGTCCCCGACCACCAGGCACAGATCAGCGCGCTGGTTCAGCAGCAGGTGTTCGTAGCGGACCATGATCGCGGCGGTCTGCTCGGCCTGGGTGCCGGAGCCGGCCTCCAGGTTGACGTCAGGTTCGGGAATGCCGAGCTGAACGAAAAAATCGCCCGACAGGCGGGCGTCGTAGTGCTGGCCGGTATGCACCAGCCGGTAGCGCAAAGGACCGCCCACCGCGCGGCGGGCCTCCAGCGCCTGGACGATCGGGGCGATTTTCATGAAGTTGGGGCGCGCCCCGGCGATGAGATCGATGAGCATGGTAATCCCCAATCCCCAATCACCCGTCAGTTCCCAGTCCAATCGTTACCCGACTCACTTCCAGAATCTCCTGCAACGGAATAGGCGCCGGGCCGCCCTGCTCGATGGCTCGCACGAAAGCCGCCGCGCACGCTCTTTGGCCCTTGTCCTGCCGCCACAGGTTCAGTTTTTTGAATCCCGGCCAGCCGTAACCGGTCAGCCGGCGAAAATTATCGAGTCGCAACACCCGGCCAGCGGTGAATACCTCCAACCGTTCCTTGGGAAAGACCTTGCTGCCGTTGGCGAAGTAATGCACCGCGCCGATGGAGCCGTCGGCGAAAGCCAGCCCGATGGACACCGTGTCGTCCGTCGGGCTCTCCATGGCGAATCGGCGCCAACCCGCGATGGGCGCGCCGGCCAGAAAGCGCAGCAGATCAATGAAATGGCAAGCTTCGCCGATGATCCGGCCTCCGCCTACAGTTTGATCCTGGGTCCAATGCTCGGCGGGAATCGCGCCGGCATTGACCGTCATGACGAAGCTTTTGGGTGCGCTGACCATCGTCAGCAGCGCCCTGATCCTTTGCACCTGCGGCGCGAAGCGGCGGTTGAACCCCACCATCAGCATACGCTCTCCGCCCTCGTGGGAAAGAGTCGGGGCGGGGCGACCGTCAAGCGTTCGCCGAGTTGTATCGACTCACCCGAAGCCGCCTGTATC